>JAQVVK010000031.1 GCA_028698975.1 Victivallaceae bacterium | reverse complement strand
AGGGCTGCAAGCCGACCGAGTTCGCCGCGCTGACGGCGCAGGAAAACCGCCTGATGGGAGCCTATCTCGCGCTGCCGGCCGGGCGTCAGGCCGATATGATACTCAAACTGGCCGATCGCGAAGCTGCTGAACTCAAAGAACGGCGAAAAGAGTTGTTTTGACCCTTGAAAATCGCCGCCTCCGCATTATGTTGTAATAAACAACAGGGCGTTGCAGAAATGCCCGACGGGAGGAGTTCTCATGCGAGAAGAAGATTATTGGCGCGGTAATTTCTGTATCGAAGTCAAGCCGACTCCGGGTACGCTGGTGATCTTCGGCGCGTCCGGCGACTTGGCCGAACGGAAACTGTTTCCGGCTCTGCACAAAATATTTGAGCGCGGCTTGTTGCATGAAGACAGCCGCATTGTCGGCTGTGCGCGCACCCCGTTTGACAGCCGCACCTTTCGCCAGCATATCGCGGCGGGTCTGCCGCCGGGGAAAAACACCGACGGATTCCTGTCGCGCATTAGTTACGTCACCGTAAATTATGATTCTCCCGACAGCTACCGGCAGCTCGGCGCACATCTTGACCGGCTGGCCGAGTCGTCCGAACTGCCCGATAACCGCACATTTTATCTGGCCATGCCGACCGCGGCTTACGGGGTGGTGATCGACCGACTTTATGAAGCCGGCATGTTCGTCGAACCCGGCAACGGCGAGTGGCGGCATCTGGTGCTGGAAAAACCGTTTGGCGAGGATCTGCGCTCCGCCGAGGAGCTTGACCGCGCTCTGCACCGCCGCCTGTCCGAAAAACAGATATACCGCATCGACCACTATCTGGGCAAGGACACGGTGCAAAACATTTTGCTGATGCGTTTCGCCAACCTGATCTTCGAACCGGTATGGAACCGCAACTACATCGATAACATCCAGATTTCCGCCACGGAAACCCTCGGCGTCGAAAACCGCGCCGGTTACTATGACCGCGCCGGCCAGCTCCGCGACATGTTTCAAAACCACATGCTCGAAATGTTGTCAATGGCGGCCATGGAAATGCCCTCCTCGTTTGCCGCCGACGATGTGCGCGATGAGAAGTTGCGGTTGATCCGGTCAATACGACCCTTTGACCTCGAACACATCGACCGCTCGGCGGTGCGCGGCCAATATGCCGGTTATACCGCCGAACCTGGGGTGGCGGCGGATTCCTCCACCGAGACTTTCGCCGCGATACGGCTTTTTATCGACAACTGGCGATGGAGCGGCGTGCCGTTTTATTTGCGTTCCGGCAAAAAGCTGGCCGACAAACGCAGCTGCATCAAGGTGGTGTTCAAATCGGTGCCGCACTCGATCTTCGAGCGAATCAGCCCCGACGATCTTCAACGCAACATCTTGACATTCAACATCCAGCCCGACGAGGGAATGACGCTGACCATTCAGGCCAAACGCCCCGGCCCCAAGTTGTGCATGGGCGCGCTCGACATGGATTTCCGTTATTCGCAGCTGGGCGAACGCGAGGAGATGTTCGACGCCTACGAGCGTCTGCTGCTTGACGTAATGCTGGGCGATCAGACGCTTTTTATCAGGAGCGACATCATCGCCGCAAGCTGGCGGCTGTTTACACCCCTCCTGTACAACTGGCGTGACCGCTGTCCGCTGTCGAGTTACCAGCCCGGAAGCGACGGGCCGAAATCCGCGCTGGACTTGCCGCTGGCCGACGGCCGGGAATGGGTTTGAAATTTTCGCAGAAGCGTTTATCTTATATTTGTGTGCAACCGGGAAAACGGTATGATTTGCGGAGGTAGCTATGGAACAACAGGATATTCAGAAACTTCAGGATCGTGTCCGGAGCGAGGCCGCTCCGCTTCAGCTCATCAAGGCGGAAATGGGCCGCATCATCGCCGGGCAGGAAAAACTCATCGACCGGCTTTTGCTCGCGCTCATCGCCGACGGTCATGTGCTGCTTGAGGGCGTGCCCGGTCTGGCCAAAACGCTGGCGGTCAAGACTCTGGCTCAGACACTCAACGGATCGTTTTCGCGTTTGCAGTTCACCCCCGACATGCTGCCGGCCGACGTGGTAGGCACCCGCATTTACAACGCCGCAACCGGTGAATTCTCGACCAAGACCGGCCCGGTCTTCGCCAACATCGTGCTGGCCGACGAAATCAACCGCGCCCCGGCCAAAGTCCAGAGCGCGCTGTTGGAGGCGATGCAGGAAAAACAAATAACCATCGCCGGAGAAGCGCTCCGGCTCCCCGAACCGTTTCTGGTGATGGCCACCCAGAACCCGATCGAACAGGAGGGGACATATCCGCTCCCGGAGGCGCAGCTCGACCGTTTTATGTTCAAACTGCGCGTCACTTATCCCACGCGCGGCGAAGAAACCGCGGTGATCCACCGTATGGCCCACCCGTCCCCCGACCTGCATGCGGTGGCGGTGGCCAAGCTCGAAGACATCATGAAATCGCGCGAACTCGTCGATCAGATCTACATCGATGAAAAGATCGTTGAATACATACTTGACATCGTGATCGCCACCCGGCCCGGCTGTCGCGGAGAGCTTTCCAGCCGCCAGAGTGAAGCGCAGCTTGACGAGTTGCAGCCGCTGTTGAGTTACGGTGCCTCGCCGCGCGCCTCGATCTCGCTGGCGCTGGCCGCCCGCGGCGAAGCCCTGCTGGCCGGTCGCGCCTATGTGCTGCCGCAAGACGTCAAGGAGGTGGCTCCCGACGTGCTGCGCCACCGCATTGTGTTATCTTATGAAGCCGAGGCCGAAAACATCGACGCCGACGCGGTGATCGAAAAACTGCTCGCCGAGCTGCGTACACCGTAGGAGGCCGCCATGCTGCCGCCCGAACTGGCCAAACAAATACGCCTGTTGGAAATTCGCACCGACAAGGTGGTCGATTCGATCACCGGCGGGGCATATCGCAGCGTGTTCAAGGGCCGCGGTATCGAGTTCGACGAAGTGCGTGAATACTCCACCGACGACGATGTGCGCGACATCGACTGGAACGTCACCGCCCGGATGGGTGCGCCGTACGTCAAGAAGTTTGTCGAGGAGCGCGAACTAACCGTGCTTTTGCTGGTCGATGTTTCCGCCTCCGGAGCTTTCGGTTCGGCGGAGAAGACCAAGCGGCGCACCGCCGCCGAACTCGCCGCGCTACTGGCATTCAGTGCCGGTCACAACGGCGACAAGGTGGGGTTGATGATGTTCAGCGACCGGATCGAACTGTATGTGCCGCCGCGCTCCGGCCGCCGCCATACGCTGCGGCTGATCCGCGAAATGCTGGCCTTTGAGCCGCAATCGCGCGGGACGGACATCGATCTTGCGCTGCGCGAAAGCACCCAGCTCATGAAAAAACGCGGGATCGTCTTTTTACTGAGCGATCTGATTGCCGACAAGGAGTTTGAGACCGCGTTGAAATTGCTCAACCGCCGCAACGATGTGGTCGCGCTGGAAATCGGCGACCCGGTGGAGCGCGACTGGCCGACCACGCTCCCGGTGGTGGTCGAAGACGCGGAAAGCGGCAAGATCCATTCGTTTGCCGGAGGCACCCGGCGGCGCGACGCGCTCAACGCCGAGCTGGCGGCCTCCATCGAGCGGCGGCGTGCGGTATGCAAACGGGCCAGAGTTGACCTCGTCGAGCTGGAAAGCGGCGGCGATGTGCTGCGCCCGGTGATCGAATTCTTTGCCCGGCGCGGGGCGCGGAGGCGAATATGAAACAGCAGCTTAAAACCACGGCATGGATCGCGGCGGCGGCACTGGCCGTATCGGTGGCGGTCGTCATAGGCGGCTATTGGCGAAGTTTTTATCTGGAGTTGACGCCGAACCTCTCGGCCGTTGCACTCACCCCGGCCGACAACGTACCGCTTGGCGGCAACGCCGTTGCCGCGATCGGTATGACTCTGCCGCTGGCCGCCTCGGTAGACAAGATCGACGTGGAACCAGGCGATGGCGCGGTGGCGGCGGGCAACCCCGAAGTCAAGTTCGATTCCTACAACTGGTCAACCCGTAAGATCACCATTTCACAGGTGTTGCGTCCGGTAAAGCCGGGGGTGATCCCGCCCGGAAAAGTATTTTTTACCTTGGCGCGGGGCGACCGGCGCACCACGGTCGACGCCGAGATCCCCGGCTTCACCGCCGAGGAGATACCCGACTTGTCAGCGGGCGAGGATCTGCAACTGGCCGACGCGGTTGCTTTGCATAAACAGTTTGACCGCCGTTATTTATATTACACCATACCGGCGGCCGCCCTCGCCGCGCTGCTGATCTGGCGGCTGTTGCGCCGCCGCCGGACGGCGGCTCCGGCGGTGCCGCCGTGGGATCGCGCCATGGCCGAACTCGTCGAACTGCGCGGCGAAGTCAAAGAACATAATATCACGGCGATCGGCGCATTCAGCCGGCTGTCGGATGTGGTGCGCAATTATTTGGAGGAGCGTTTTCAACTGCCGGCTTCGCGCCGCACCACCGGGGAATTTCTGAATTCGCTGGATTCCGCCGCCTCGCCGCTGCCGCGTGGACAGCGGCCGTTTCTGCGCGAATTCTTAAACACCGCCGATTTGGTGAAGTTCGCCAAAGTTCCGCCGGAACCCGCGTCGCTCGAACGCGCCATCGAGAGCGCGGAGACGCTGGTGCTGGTCACCCGCCCGGAAAAAACCGACACCGCGGAGGAACATCATGCTTGAATTTGCCTACAAATGGATGCTTTTTGGCCTGCTCGCCATACCGCCGGTATTTTATTACGTCGTCTATCTGCGCAAACGGCCCTCGGTAGTGGTGGCTTCGGCGCGTCCGTTCAAGACGGTGCAGGCGCGCCGCCGGCCTACATTCACTCAAATATGCATGATGCTCGCGCTTACACTGATTGTGATCGCGCTGGCGCGACCCCGGTTCGGCAACGAAAAGGTGGTGATCCGCTCGAACGGCATCGACATGGCTCTGGCCATCGACCTGTCCGGCAGTATGCGCGCCTTTGACGTGCCGCGCCGCATAACCACCTCCGACGCGCTGGTCAAGGCGATCGAATCAGGCGAAGTCGCCGAACGGATCGAGGTCGCCAAACGCGAAGTGAAACGCTTTATCGACCGCCGCCCCAACGACCGGATCGGACTTATCGGGTTCGCCGATCTGGCGTACAGTTTTGCCCCGCCGACGCTCGATCACGCCTGGCTCAAAGCGAGGATCGACCGTCTGAAGACTGGCGAACTCGGCGAAACCACCGGCATCGCCTCGCCGATTGCAACGGGCGTCAACCGGCTGCGCAATTCGGACGCGCCGCGCCGGGTGCTGGTGCTCTTTACCGATGGGCGCAACACCGCCGAAACCAGATTGACGCCGGAACAGGCGGCGGCGCTGGGCAAAGAATTCAACGTCATCATCCACACGGTCGGGGTCGGCAGCCGCAATGCGTTCTTCACGGTGCAAGACCCATTTGGGCGCACCCGGTTTCAGCCGACCGGCGACGACTTTGACGAGGCGTTGCTCCGGGCCATTGCCGAAACCACCGGCGGCAGCTATTTTCACGCCGAAGACGCCGACGGCATGCGCCGGGTGATGGACGAAATAAACCAGCTGGAAAAAACCTCGTTCGAGCAGCCCAAATATATTGAGTTCAAAGAGTACGCTCCACTGCTCTCGCTGCTGGCCGCCGGACTTATTTTGCTCGGTTTTATGGCAGAACGCTCGTGGCGGTTGCGTTTACCTTGAAAAAAGGCCGCCAAGACCGTATATTATGAATTGACGCAAGAAATCAATTCAAAAGAGGTCGTTTATGAATATCGAAGCATTGCGCAAAGAATTTGAGGCTCCCGGAGTAAAGCTGGTCGAGGAAAACGGCATCGCGGTAATCGAGATCAACAATCCGCTGGCCTCAGCCCGCATCTCGACGCTGGGTGCCCATATCATGAGCTGGACGCCATCCGGCGGGCGCGACGTTATCTGGATGAGCCGCCGTTCGCTCTTTGCCGCCGGCAAAGCGATCCGGGGAGGTTCCCCCTTGTGCTGGCCGTGGTTTGGCTCCAACGGCGACAAGCCCAAGCACGGTTTCGCCCGAACCTCCATCTGGTCGCTGGACAAGATCAAACAGCAGGAATCCGGCGAAACGATCGTGTCGCTCTCGCTTTCCGACAAGGAAGTGTTTGACCGGCAGCTGGTCGATTTCGAATTTCGGCTGGCCGTCGATTTTGTGATCGGAAGCGAGCTGGAAATCGAGCTGACCGCCACCAATCTCAGCACGGCGCCGCACTCGATTTCGTCCGCCATTCACACCTATTTTTCGGTGGGCGACGTCGAAAAGATCGCGCTTTCCGGCCTGGACGGAGCAAAATACCTCGACTGCGTGGTCGGAGCCGATCCCGGCCCGTTCCGCCAGCAGGGCGACATCACCGTGTCCGCCGAGGTCGACCGCATTTACGACGCCTCGGGCAAGACCGTCATCACCGATCCATTGCTCAAACGGCGCATTGTGATTGAAAAATCCGGCAGCGGCACCACGGTGGTGTGGAATCCGTGGATCAATAAATCCATCGCCATGCCCGATTTCGGAGATGACGAATATCACACCATGATTTGCGTCGAATGCGCCAACGCCCGACATGACGCGCGCACGCTCGCTCCCGGTGAAACCCATTCGATGACGCAAAAGATTTCACTCGAACGGCTGTGAACAACCCGGCAATAATCATTGTCGCGGCCGGTTCGGCGCGACGGTTCGGCGGCGGCAGCAAACTTCTGCTGGAACTGGTCGGGAAACCGGTCTTTATCCACAGCTTGCTTGCGCTGGCTCCGGCGGCGCGTTCGGGCGGGCTGGTGGTGGTCGTGCCGGCGGAGGAGATCGACGCCTTTCGCGCCGCAGCCGAGAAATTCGCCTGCGCCGACGGGGTGATCTGGGCGATCGGCGGAGCCGAGCGGTCGGATTCGGTGCGCAACGGGCTGGCCGCCCTGCGGTGCGACGGCAATGGAGTTGTAGCCATCCCCGACGCCGCCCGGCCTCTGGTGACGCTTAATTTGCTCGATAAACTGGTGAAGCGCGCTCTTGAAGTCGGAGGAGCCGTACCCGGCAAGCCGGTAACCGACACCTTGAAACGCACCGGCGGCGACGGAGTGATCGAAGCCACGGTAAGCCGCGAAGCGTTGTGGAGCGTGGAAACGCCTCAAGTGTTTGATCTGATACGACTGCGGGAGGCGTATGCGCGAATATCCGGCATCCGCACCGACGACGCCGGGGTGATGGAGGCGGCGGGGTTTCCGTGCGCGGTGGTGGAGAATCCCGAGCCAAATCTCAAAATAACCTTCCGGCGCGATACCGAACACATCGCCGAACTGCTTGCGGAGCGCGAAACATGAAATTCGCCCGCTCACGCGACCGCCGCCGCGCACTTGGCGCGGCGGGCGAACGGGCGGCCTGCCGGCTGCTTGCCGCCAAAGATTACGAGATATTGGCCCGCGACTGGCGGCTGGCTTCCGGAGAACTGGACATTGTGGCACGCGACGGCCGCACCATCGTTTTCGTCGAGGTAAAGACCTTGCGCAAACCGCGTGGCGACAGCCGTCCGGCCGACAATCTTCACTACGACCAGTGCCGTCGTTTGAGGAGAGCGGCGCGGGCCTTTATGAAAACGGTGGGGTCGCCTGAGCTGCCGATCCGTTTTGACTTGATCGAACTTGTGCGGGGTCGTTTCGGCTGGCTCCGGGTGGAGCATCATTGCGGAGCGTTGACGCTCTGAACGCCCCCCATACAAAGAAGAGGAGGCCGCCATGTACATCAAAAAGATCACCGCCGCCATCGTCGTCACTTTGGGTGCATTGTTTCCGCTCGGCTGCCGCAACCATGTGGAGACCGCCGCAATTCCGGCGGTCGGAAACTTCGATCTGGCAAGGTATTGCGGCGAATGGTACGAGATCGCCCGCCTTCCCCAATGGTTTGAGCGCGACATGACCGACGTGCGCGCCACCTACACTTTACAGCCCAATGGCACGGTCAAAGTTGAAAACCATGGAATGCGCGACGGCAAACCCCAAACCGCCTCGGCCGTCGGCCGTTTCCGGGGCGCGAGCGACTCCGGAGAGCTTGAGGTGTCGTTTTTTCGCCCCTTTTACGGCGGTTACCGTATAATCAAACTTGACCCCGACTATCGCTGCGCGGTGGTGACGGGCGACCGCTTCACCGAGCTGTGGATCCTTGCCCGCTCCCCCCGGCTCGACGACGGCGAACTTGACGCCACTTTGCTATGGGTGCAAAGTCAGGGCTTTGATCTGGCGCCGCTGGAATTTACCCGGCATGCGGTCAACGCGCCAGCTTGTGATAATCAATGAGGGATGACAGCCAGCCGTTTAGCGAACTCCAGTAACCCGTGTCGCACTCCGGCAACGGCTCGTTTTCAATCCCAGCGGCGACCAAATTTTCGATGAAACTGTTTTGCTCCTCGGTCGCGGCTTCCGGCAACAGCCCGTTTTCATACAAATAGGTGGCCTTGATGACAACCGCACACTGTATAAGATTCCAAGCTCCATGTTCGGTGGCGGCAAGGTTGGCCAGCACCGATTTCAAGGCATCGTAAGTGTAGGGCAACGGCATGTCGGCCACTGCGTTTTTAAGCAGAAACGAACCGATTTTCCCGGCCATGCGAAACCCACGCGGATCGTCGGCCAGCGTGTCAAACGCCGTGGCAAGCTCCAATCTCTTCGCCGTGGCAAGTCCGCCATTGGCCGGCTCCTCAAATTCCACATCAAGCTCCCGAAAGAGATCGGCGGACGGAAAAGATTTGTCGGCAAGTTTCAGCGCACCGTGCGCCACCAGATCAATGCGGCCGCAATCCGGGCTGATCCCGGCCAGCAGCAACGCCGATTCGCGGTAGGGCCGCTTATCCAATACAATGATCTGGGTTGATACCACGCGCCGCCTCCATGCTCCGATCAGAGCTGTTTTTTCAATTCGGCGATCGCCAGCTGCGGGTTGGCTTTGCCGCGGCTGAGCTTCATCACCTGACCGACAAGGAATTGCAGCACTTTGGCATTGCCGGCACGGTACTGCTCGACCTGAGCCGGATTGGCCTTGATGGCCTCGGTCACCACCGATGCGATGGCTCCGGAATCGCTGACCTGCGCCAGACCGCGCGCTTCGACAATGGCCTTGGCAGCTCCGCCCTTGGCGAACATTTCCGAAAAGACCTCTTTGGCTATCTTGCCGTTGATGACCGCTTTGTCGATGAGTTCTACCAGCCCGGCCAGATCGGCCGGAGAGATCCGGCAGTCGCGGATGTCGGTCTTGGCATTGCCCAGCTCCCAAAGCAGCTCGGAAATGACCCAGTTGGCCACCAGCTTGGGCGATGACGAAGCGCGGGCCGCCGCGTCAAAATAGTCGGCGATAAAACGATCCGAGGTCAACACCCCGGCATCGTACTCGGTAAGGCCGTATTCGCGCAAGAAACGCTCGCGCTTGGCCGCCGGAAGTTCCGGCAGCGAGGCGCGGATATCCTCGACGTCGGCCTCGGCCAGCGTCACCGGCAACAGGTCGGGATCGGGGAAATAACGGTAATCGTGCGCCTGCTCCTTGGTACGCATCAAATAGCTTTCGCCGTTCTCGTCATTCCAGCCGCGGGTCTCCTGGCGGAGCGAACCGCCTTTGTCGAGAATATCGGCCTGCCGCCAGGTTTCGTATTCGACGGCGCGGTGGGCGGCGCGGAAGCTGTTGAGGTTTTTAAGCTCGATTTTAGTGCCGAACTCCTTCTGCCCGAACGGGCGCAGCGAAATATTCACATCGCAGCGCATCTGCCCCTTTTCCATATCGCAGTCGCTGATGTCGCCGTAGCGCATGATTTCCTTGAGCGCGCAAAGATAGGCGTACGCTTCGTCGGCCGAGCGCATATCCGGCTCGCTCACCACCTCGAGCAGCGGCACGCCGGAGCGGTTGTAATCGGCGCCGGAGGCTCCGCCGCCGTGACTGAGCTTGGCCGGGTCTTCCTCCAGATGAATACGGGTGATGCCGACAAATTTATCGGCGACCGGTTCGCCGGAGAACCCCTTTCCGCCAATGGCCAGACGGCCTTTGACGCAAAATGGCAAATCATACTGTGATATCTGATAATTCTTTACAAGATCGGGGTAGAAATAACTTTTGCGGTCGAACTTGCTGAACCCGGCAATCGTGCATTCGGTCAAAAGACCGGCTTTGACGGCTTTGCGTATCGCCTCGTGGTTGGGCACCGGCAAAGTGCCGGGGTACCCCATGCAGACGGGACAGACCAAGGTATTCGGCTCGGCACCGTACCGGTTTGGGCAGGAGCAGAACATTTTGCTTTTGGTGCGCACTTGGACATGCACTTCAAGACCGATCACCGCTTCGTATTTCATAATCACTCACCGTTGAATGTTTTGATTTTCGTGCAAATTGCGTTCGCTGCGTTGAGGCCGGGTCGGCGCCATCGGCTACTTCGAACTCAACGCCAGCTCGATCGCCTCATGCTGGGCGGCAAAAAGTTTTTCCAGCCCGACAGTCGCCAGATCCAGCAGTTCATTCAGACGCGACCGCGAAAAAGGTTCGCCCTCCGCCGTCCCCTGCACTTCCACCAGCCGACCCGATTCGGTCATCACCACATTCATATCCACATCGGCCCGGGAATCTTCCTCATAACAGAGATCGAGCATCGGCACACCGTCGATCACCCCGACGCTCACCGCCGCCACCAATTCGCAGAACGGGCTTTCCGTCAGCAATCCGTCGGCCATGCCGCGACGGCAGGCCACCGCCACCGCCGCCGACGCACCGGTGATCGAGGCGCAGCGCGTACCGCCGTCGGCGTCGATCACGTCGCAATCAATGTGCATGGTATTTTCGTTGAGCTTGAGCAAATCGACCGACATGCGAAGCGACCGGCCGATCAGACGCTGTATTTCCACGGTGCGCCCGCCCTGTTTGCCGGAGCTGGCTTCCCGTTTCATGCGATCATTGGTGGAGGCCGGCAACATGCCGTATTCGGCGGTAAGCCAGCCGCCCGGCACTTTGCGGGCTTTCATCCACGGCGGCACCGATTTATCGAGCGACGCGGCGCACACCACCCGGGTGCGGCCGCAGCCGATCAGCATGGAACCCAGCGGATGAGAGAGAAAATCCGGGGTAATGACCACCGGCCGCAATTCATCGTCGGCCCGTTTGTCGATTCGGGACATGTCAAACTTCCTTTCCGGTCAAAAAAAGACGCCGGAACAGATTACCCGCGGCTTGTCAAAATAACGCATGGAGCTGCTTGGTTCCCCACCTGACTCGGTTAGCACACTTGACAACACACAGGGTCCGCCCCGGCGAAAATAATCGCGATTTACTTACAGTACCTTATTTTTTGAAAAATTCAAGCAGCAAGCCGAGTTCTTTGCGTAAATTTTTACGCTCCACCACCCGGTCGATCAACCCTTTTTCCAACAGAAACTCCGCCGTCTGGAAACCCTCCGGCAGTTTTGAATTGGTCGTTTCCTGAATGACCCGCGGCCCGGCAAAACCGATCATCGCCCCGGGTTCCGCGATTATCACGTCACCCACCGAGGCAAACGAAGCGGTCACTCCGCCGTAAGTCGGGTTGGTCAATATGGCAATATAGGGCAGTTTGGCATCGGCATGTCTTTGCAGCGCGGCGCAGGTCTTGGGCATTTGCATCAAACTCAGGATACCCTCCTGCATACGCGCACCGCCCGAGGCGGTCACGATCACTGCCGCCATCTTCTCGGCGGTGGCCCGCTCGACCAGACGGGTGATCTTTTCGCCGACCACCGAACCCATCGACGCACCCATAAAACGGAAATCCATCACACCAAGCATATACGGCCGGCCATCCAGCAGCGCGCTGCCGCAGACCACCGCTTCGTGCATGTGGGTCTTGGCTTCGCTTTCAGCGATACGCACCGGGTATGGCTTTGAGTCGGTGAATTTAAGCGGGTCGCCCGAACGCAGCTCGTCGTCAAACTCCTTGAAACTGTCGGGGTCGGTCAGCGAAACGATCCGCGCCGGAGCCGTCATCGGCAGATGACAGTTGCAATACCAGCAGACCAGTAGATTATCCATCAGCCGGTCGGTGTAGAGCGTCTGGCCGCAGTTTTTGCACTTGACCCACGAACCGTCGGGAATGACCATCTTGCGTTCGCCCGAGGTGGGCACCCGCAGGGTCGAATATTTACCGCTGCCGAATAAAGCCATAATGCAGTTCTTTCGTAATGTTTAAGAGTATAATATACTCCGCGAATGCCAAATTACAACCCGGCGGACGATTTTCAGCTCAGAGCTTTTTAAGCCGGAAAGCCCCGCCGGGAGCGTCTTCCACCGCAAATCCGAGCTTGGCGATCTCACCGCGCAGACGGTCGCTTTCAGCAAAATCTTTCGCCTTGCGCGCCGCGGAGCGTGCCTCGGCCAAGGCGGCCACTTCGGCCGGGATTTCGTCCTTTTTCTTCTCGGAGTCGACGTCAAGGCAGCCGATCACCCGGTCGAATTCGCGGTAGGCCGCCAACACCGCCGCCGCCCCGTCATGGCTCAAACCGCCGGCGTCGGCCAGCCGGTTTGAAGTGCGCTGCAAATCAAACATGGCGGCCAGGGCTTCGGAAATGTTGAGGTCGTCGGCCATGGCGGCGGCAAATTCATCCCGGGCGGCCGCAACATCGTCGGCGATCTCGGAGCCGTCGCCCGCCGCGGTTACTTCACGCAACCGGGCGAAGAACTCGTCGAACCGGCCGAGAGTTTCACGCGCCTGAGCCAGCGCGTCCATCGTGAAGTTGAGTTTCTTGCGATAATGCGCCCCGATCAGCACCCAGCGGATTTCGCGGCCGCTCCAGCCTTTGGCGACCAGATCGCGCAGCGTGTAGAAGTTGCCAAGCGACTTAGACATTTTTTCGCCGTTGAGCATCAGGTGCTCGCAGTGCATCCAGCAGTTGACCCACTTTTTGCCGGAGGCGGCTTCGCTTTGCGCGATTTCATCTTCGTGGTGCGGAAACATGTTATCGACGCCGCCGGTATGAATGTCAAACGCGTCGCCCAGATATTCGCTGGACATGGCACTGCAC
The DNA here is from genome assembly GCA_028698975.1 of Victivallaceae bacterium. Lineage (GTDB taxonomy): Bacteria > Verrucomicrobiota > Lentisphaeria > Victivallales > Victivallaceae > Victivallis. The sequence continues at coordinate 2,822 of JAQVVK010000031.1, read as the reverse complement.
TCGATGTGCCAGCCCGGCCGGCCGCGTCCCCAGGGGCTTTCCCACCAGACGTCGCCGTCTTTTTCGTCCCACGCTTTCCACAAGGCGAAGTCGGCCACCGAGTCCTTGGCGTATTCATCGGTGCAGATACGCACCCCGGCACGCTGATTGTCGCGGTCGATGCGGGCAAGCCGACCGTAGGCCGGGAATTTATCGATGGAAAAATAGATCGACTTGTCCTCGGCCTGATAGCCGAACCCCTTATCCATCAGAACGCCGATCAATTTAATCATCTGGGGGATGTGCTCGGTGGCAGCCGGATATACGGCCGCAGGCTGAATATTCAGAGCTTTGAGATCCTCGAAAAACGCCTGTTTGTACTTGGCGGTAAAGTCGCGCAGCGGCACGCCGGCGGCGCGGGAATCGCGGATCGTCTTGTCATCGACATCGGTGAGGTTCATCACCTGTTTCACCTGATAGCCGAAAAATTCCAGCGTCCGCCGCAGCACGTCCTCGAACATATAGGCGCGGAAATTGCCGATATGCGCGAAATTATACACCGTCGGCCCGCAAGTGTACATGCCGACTTTACCCGGTACGATCGACGAAAACGGAGTGACCTGTCGCTCCATGGTATTGTAGAACTTGATTTCCATATAAAACCCCTAATTAAAGGTTATGCAATCATTATAATTTAGCCGTTTCCCGGTATTTTACAAAACGAATCACCAAAAAAAACTTAAAAAGTTGCGTATTTGATTTTGCGTTTTGACAAAACAAGGCTATATTAAAAAAACATTCGCGGAGAGATGGCTGAGTGGTCGAAGGCGACGGTCTCGAAAATCGTTGTGGGCTTATGCTCACCGAGGGTTCGAATCCCTCTCTCTCCGCCATAAATTAAAAATTAGCATTCCCATTTGGGAATGCTTTTTTTATTTCTGGTGGAGAGATGTTATTTTTTTGCCTTTTACAAGGCAAAATGGCGTCTCTCGACGCCGGAACATTCGGGGTACTGCGTTTCTCTCGCGGCTACTTCGCAGCTCGCTCGATTCACTCGTACCGAGGGTTGCGCTGCGCCCGTCGCTTCGCTCGGTGCTCGCGCTCTTCGTCGCTTCGCTCCTTGTCGAATCCCCCCTCTCCGCAATATAAAAAACACAAAGAAGTTTATTCGGCCACTTGCAATATGCGGTTAAATCGGTATAGTAATTTAGCCGGTTATGCAAAATACACTTCCAAATTTTTTCTCCCGCCAATTCGTTTTTTGTCATGTTAAAATGCGTATCGGTCGGGAATGTTTTTTTGATAGTTAGTCGAACTCATTATTAGGAGATGAGAGATGATGATGCCGGAAAATCACCGGTTGAAAATGGTCGGGAAAACCACTCCCAAACTTGTGAAATGGGATAATTCACCCGCATCCGAAGTTTATTTTGTTGCCGACCCCAAGGCGTTTCAGGGTATCGCCGTCAAGCCCCAAGAGGCCGAAACACCTTGGAACCGGCGGCTTTTCCAAAACGGCGATAAATTGATCCTTGATTTTGGCGAAACTCTGGTCGGCTCCCTGAAAATGAGGCTGGCTCCGGGAAATCCATCCGCGGATTCCCCGACACGGTTGAAGATCATGTTTGCGGAATATCCTCTGGAAATTGTGGATACAAGCGAGTTTCACGGCCTTCTCAGCCGCGCATGGATACAAGACGAACTGGTCAATATCGATGACCTGCCGTGCGAAGTGACCTTGCCGCGCCGGTATTCCATGCGTTATTTGGCCATTGAAGTGGTGGCAACCCCCAAAAAACTGATCTTCGAAGATATTCAATTTCAGGCGCAGAGCTGCGTCAAAGAGTTACTGCCGCCGAAACCGGGCTGGTCTGAGGAAATGGCGGAACTCGACCGCACCGCCCAAAGAACCCTCCGAAACTGTATGCAAACCGTGTTTGAAGACGGTCCCAAACGGGATCGCCGTTTATGGCTGGGTGACTTCTATTTGCAGGCGCGGGCAAATGCGGAAACGTTCAAACGGTTTGATCTGGTCGAGCACTGCATCTACTTTTTGACGGCGTTTCAAAACGAAAACGGCGTGATCCCATCGTGTGTATTTGAACGGCCTCAACCCCATCCCGGTGATATGACCTTGACCTATCCGATGCACTTTGCGTCGCTTCTGCTTGACCATCTGGAGAATACAGGAGACCGGAAGTTTGCGGAATATTTTTTCCCGATCATGCTGAAGCAGTTCTCCTGCCTGCGCGGCGCATTTGAAAACGGCGTGTTGCACTTGTCAAAAGAGCTGGGCTGGGCTTTTATCGACTGGTGCACCTTTGACCCGGTCATCGCGGTGACCGGCGTCTATCTGCACGGCCTGCATCATGCGGCGCGTCTGGCGCGAAAACTCGATCACATCGAGGACGCGGAGCGATTGGAAGAGGAAGCGGACAATATCTCCAATGCGGCTCGCCGGACATATTTTCGGGAAGACAAGGGCTTGTTTGTCACCCCCGCCGGAGAGATTTCATACGCGTCGCAGATTTGGATGGTGCTTGGCGAAGTCGTTACTGGAAAAGCCGCGGCGGAAATGCTACGGCAACTGAGGCAAACGCCGGAGGCGATCCGCCCGAGAACTCCGTTTCTGCACCACCATTTGCTTCAAGCATATGCGGAAGCGGGCGATTTCAACTCGCTGCTGGAGCATATGAAAGCGTATTGGGGTGAAATGCTGCGGCGCGGAGCGGACACGTTTTGGGAGGTGTTCGACCCGGAAGACGAAATGCTTTCGCCCTATAACGACGCCAGATTGAACAGCGCATGTCATGCGTGGAGTTGTGCGCCGACTTATTTTCTGC
>JAQVVK010000178.1 GCA_028698975.1 Victivallaceae bacterium | reverse complement strand
TGTTCGGGGGGGGGACGGGGTTTTGGCGGCCGGTGGCCGGGTCTGGCTTAAGATCAATGCCGACGAACGGGCCGGGCTGACCGGGGTGAAATCTCCCGCCGATGCATTGTTTAAGTTGTTTTCTTCACCGGGTGCGCCGGAATTTGCGGCGATAACCGACGGCTCGCGACCGGCTTGGGCGTCGGACGGCGACCGCCTGATGTGCTATGATCTGGCCGAACTCCCCGGCGAGGTGGTCAACCCGATCGGCTGCGGCGACTCCGCCAGTGCGGCGTTTGCGTCGGCTGCGATTGAGGGGGAGGATTTGTTTGAGGCGTTCCGGCTGGCTCTCGGCTGTGCGGAAGCCAATTCGCTGACCGAATTTCCCGGCAGTTTCGACCGGGCTACCGCGTTGAATCTGGCCGACGAGATCGCCATGAAAGAAGTTTGAGATCACGCAAAGAGCCGCTGGGCGATCAACACCAGCAGAAAACCGGCCAGCAGTGAAAACGTGGCCGGTTTTTCGTATCCGTGCGAATGGGTTTCCGGGATCATTTCGTCGCTAATCACATAGAGCATGGCTCCGCCGGCAAAGGCGAGCAGAAATGGCATGGCCGCCGTGCTGAAATGCACCAGTTGCGATCCCATGAAGGTGCCGGTCATGCTTACCAGACCGATGCCAAGCGAGATGAGAAGTGTGCGGCGCATGGATACTCCGATGCTCAACAGCGGGGCGACCACCACCATGGCTTCCGGTATGTTCTGCAAGGTGATGCTGCCGACCACGGTAATGATGTCGCCCGGATTATTGGTGCCGAAACTTACCCCGGCAGCCAACCCCTCCGGCAGTTTGTGAATGGCGATGGCGGTGACAAAAAGCAATATGCGGTTTACGCCGCGGTTTCCGGCATGGTGTTCGCCGTCCAAACCGGTAAGATGGTGCAGATGCGGGGTGATCCGGTCAAGCAGGCTCACGAGCACTGCTCCGGCGGCAACTCCGGTCGCCACCATGGGAAGTGTAAAACGCCCCGGCAGCAGTGACGACGGTACTAAAAGTCCGAGTATCGCCGCACCCAGCATCACACCGGCGGCTCCCCCCAGAGTGATGTCGTTGTAGCGGTGCGGAACCCTCCTCAACAGTAGGCCGAGCACGCCGCCCAACACGGTGGACAGCGCGATGGCGGAGGCGGAAACGGTGACCCACGTTGCGTTCATCGGTGGATTCTCCCGGCCAGAAGATAGAGCATGCCGAGGGCGGTGGCGGCGGCGCGCTCGCGAATTTGCCGCCGGCTGCCGTAAAAGTGGCACTCGCGCACTTCTTTGCGCCGTCCGGCTTTGACGGCCACATAGACCAGACCCACCGGTTTGGTTTCGGAGCCGCCGTCGGGCCCGGCGATGCCGGTGACGGCGATGGCGCAGTCGGCTCCGAAACGCCGCGCCGCGCCGCGAACCATGGCCTCGGCGCATTCCCGGCTTACCGCGCCGTATTCATCAAGAATCTTTTGCGGTACGCCAAGAAGTTTATGTTTGAGCTGATTGCTGTAAGTCACTGCCCCGCCGAGATAAACCGAGGAAATCCCGGCCAGATCGGTCAGTTTTGCTCCGACCATGCCGCCGGTGCACGACTCGGCGGTGGCCAGCGTGAGTTTATGCGATTTCAAGCGTTGAAACACCGCTGGCACGAGTTCGTATTGCCCCTCGGGCAGGGCGGATTCGCCGCAAATTTCGGCGGCTTGACCGGCCAGGGCCAGTGCGGCGCGCCGGGTCGGGGCGGAAAAAGTCAGTCTTGTCCCCTCCGGGCCGGCGCAGTATGCGATCCGGGCGTCGGCTAAAGCGGGGAGGGCGGTGAGCTGGCGTTGAAGCTCCAGCTCCGGCCGCCCGACCGCCAGAAATCCTGCGGTGTGGAGTTGTTTTTTACCGGCCGCAGTCATCAGCTCGCGAACCGCTTCCGGAGCCATCGACTCAAATTCGGCGGGTGGCCCCGGCAACAGCACGATGTGACGGTTTCTTTTGCCGTACACGGTGTCGAAAGCCAGTCCGGAGGCCGAACCGCAGGCGTTGGGGATTATTTTTGCTCCCTGCGGCACCCGGGCCTGACGCAGCATGTTCTTCGGCATCCGTCCGGAGTGCCGGCTTTGCCAGTAGGATGTGAGTTTATCGCGCAAAGTCGGGTCAATGGTGGATTCAAGGCCGAAAAAACGGCAAACCGTCTCCAGCGTAAGATCGTCGTCGGTGGAGCCCAGCCCGCCGCAGACAAGGATGCCGTCGGCCAGACGCAGGGCGTCGGCCAGCGCGCCGGAAATAGCGTCCGCTCCGTCGCCGGCGGTGAATGCCGCCGCCGGAGGCGCGCCGTGCCGGGTCAGCAGCTGACCGATGACGGCCTGATTGGAATTTATCGCGCCGCCCTCCAAAAGTTCGGTGCCGGTAAAGATGAGAGCTATATTCATTTTTTCAGCTCCACCTGCTGGGCGACCAGATGATCGGCTCCGTACATGCGGCGCAGTTTGGGTTTCTCTATCTTGCCGGTCGGGTTGCGCGGCACTTGTGCGAAGATGATCTTGCGCGGCCGCTGGTAGCGCGGCATGCCAAGACAGAAGTTGTCCACTTGCTCCTCGGTCAGAGTGCAGCCCGGTTTGACTTCAATGATGGCGGCGGCGATTTCGCCGAGACGCGGCTCCGGCAGGCCGATCACGGCAACATCTTTTACCGCGTCGTTGCGGCGCAGGAAGTCCTCGATCTGCACCGGGTAGAGGTTTTCTCCGCCGGTGATGATGACGTCTTTCTTGCGATCGACCAGATAGATGAAGCCGTCCTCGGTCTCTCTGGCCATGTCGCCGGTGTAGGGCCAACCGTCGGCGGACAGGACTTCGGCGGTGGCTTTGTCATCCTTATAGTAACAGCGCATTACGCCGTCGCCGCGAACCGCGAGTTCACCTACTGCGCCGGGGGCGACCGGGCGGCGTTTTTCATTGACGATGGCGGTCTGCCAGCCGAAACCGGCCTTGCCGATCGCGCCGACATGATCGATGTTTTCGATGCCGAGGTGAACCGCGCCCGGTCCGATCGATTCGGACAATCCGTAATTGGTGTCGTAGTCGTGGTGCGGAAATACGTTTTTCCAGCGTTTGATCAGACTGGGCGGCACCGGCTGCGCGCCGATGTGCATAAGCCGCCACTGATCGAGCTTGTAATCTTCAAGTTTGATCTCGCCGCGGTCGATGGCATCGAGAATATCCTGCGCCCACGGCACCAGAAGCCATACGACGGTGCATTGCTCCTCGGAAACCGCACGGATGATCCATTCGGGCTTTATTCCTTTAAGCAGTACGGCTTTGCCGCCGACCAGAAAGCTGCCGAACCAGTGCATTTTCGCCCCGGTGTGATACAGCGGCGGAATACAGAGGAAGGTGTCTTTTCTGCTCTGACCGTGGTGTTTTTGCTCGACGACGCAAGCGTGCACAAGACTGCGGTGGCGGTGTACGATAGCCTTGGGGAACCCGGTTGTGCCGGAAGAAAAATAGATCGCGGCATCGTCTTCATCGCTGATCGGAACCGCCGGAGAACGGCTTGAGCAGTATGACACCAGATTGTTGTAGGGTTCGGCAAACGAGGGGCAGTCTTCGCCGACATAGAGAAACGCCTTGATGCGCGGCAGCCGGTCGCATATAGCTTCCATGCGGCCGACAAATTCGGGGCCGAACAAAATAACATCGACATCGGCCAGTTCGAGGCAGTACTTTATTTCGTCCGGTGTATAGCGAAAGTTAAGCGGCACGGCCATTGCGCCGCTTTTGAGAATGCCGAAGTAGATGGGCAGCCATTCGAGGCAGTTCATCAGCAGGATTGCGACTTTGTCGCCTTTTTTCACATTGCGGGTAAGCAAAACGTTGGCCAGACGGTTGGATTTCTGGTCGAATTCGGCCCAATTCATCTCGGATCGGAAGGAGTCGATGCGGCTGGGCTCGATCAGCGAATATTCGCGCCATGTGGTATGGCGTTTTTCCAGTTCCTG
>JAQVVK010000030.1 GCA_028698975.1 Victivallaceae bacterium | reverse complement strand
CAGCACCGTGCCGACCACGATGAACGCCCCGGCCGAAGCCGACGGCAGCAGAAATTCGGTCGTCCACCCGGTGATGATCTTGACCTCGAAGATCGAACCGGAAGTCAGAAATTCGCGGATCGCCCCCAGCATCGTCAATGCCAGAGTGAAACCCAAACCCATCCCCGCTCCGTCAAGTATCGAACGCACCGGCCCGTGTTTCGAGGCGAATGCCTCCGCCCGGCCCAGCACGATGCAGTTGACCACGATCAAAGGTATGAATATACCCAATGCGGCGTTGAGCGACGGCGGCGCATACGCCTTCATAAGCTGGTCGATCACCGTCACAAAGGCGGCGATCACCACAATATAGACCGGGATCCGGATTTTTTTAGGCACGATCGGCGCGATGATCGAAATCGCGCAGTTGCTTCCGGCCAGCACGCAGGCGGTGGCCAGCCCCATGCCGAGACCGTTGACCGCGCTGCTGGTCACAGCCAGCGTCGGGCAGGTGCCGAGCAGCAACACCAGTATCGGGTTCTCTTTCCAAAGTCCCTTGGTGAAATCGTTGAGCATACTCATTTCGCACTTCCTCCGGCCAGGCCGCTTTCGATCGCCGCACGGTCGGCCAGATAACACTGGCAGGCGGCATTGACCGCCGCCGTGATCGCGTTGCTGGTGACCGTGGAACCGGTCACATATTCGACCGTGCCGCCATTTTTAATGATCTTCCAATCCCGTCCGGCCACCGGAGTTTTGCCGGCGAACTGGTCGAGAAAACGGTTGGGAGCCAGTCCGCCTGGCACCGGTTTCCAGAAATTGGTTATGGTCTTTTGGAACTTGCGCGCACACACGCTCGCCCCCAGCCCCGGAGTCTCGTTCTGGCCGGTCACCAGCACGGCGCGGATGCCGCCGTTTGGATCAAGCCCGACCAGCACCGTCACCGGGCCGCCGTAGCCTTTGGCCGAACTTTGAGCCGCCACCGCGACCAGCTTGCCGTCTTTTTGCGCACCCATGAATTTGATCGCGGTGCCGTTGTATTCGCGCTCCAGCGTATTTTCGCCGGGCTGATTGTCAAAGGCGGGCAGTATGTCGATCAGTGCGCGGTTGGTGGAGGCGCGTTCGGCGTTTTTGATCGGCCCGGCCACCAGTTGGGAAATCGCCGCCAGCAGCAAAGCCGCCGCCAGACCGGTCAGGCCGAGAAACGCGCCCAACGCCCAATAGTTTTCGGTATTTTTGAGGTTCATCATGCTTTCTCCCGTTTCACCGTGTAGCCGAAAGGACGTGCCAGACACCAGCGGTCGATCAACGGCACCAGCGCATTCATGAGGAGGATCGAAAAACTTACCCCCTCCGGATAATTTCCCCAGATTCGGATGACGCTGGTTATCACCCCGCACCCGATCGCAAAAAACACACAGCCCCGGGTCGAGATCGGCGAGGTCACCATGTCGGTCGCCATAAAGAAAGCCCCCAGCAGCAGACCGCCGGTCATGACGTGAAAAAGCGGCCCCGGAGTCACCCCGGGAGCCAAAAGGTGGGTCGCCCCGGTTATTACCGCCACCGTGCCGATGAAGCAGACCGGCACCTGCCACTTGATGAGCTTCATGGCGATGAGCGCGAGTCCGCCGATCAATAGCGCGATCGCGCTGGTTTCACCGAGACAGCCGCCGCGGTTGCCGATGAAATACTCTTTAAGCGATGACGAGTTGTCAACCGTCTGAAAATTTTGCCGCGCCGCCTGCGAGTGGCCGGTGATCTTGGTCGTGGTGCCGACGATGCCGAGCGGCGTCGCCGAAGTCTCGGCGTCGTTGTGCGGCGTCGGCCACGTCGTCATGATGGCCGGAAGCGCGATGAGCAGTGCGACCCGCGCCACCAGTGCCGGATTGAACGGATTTCTGCCCAGTCCGCCGAATATTTGTTTGCCCAGCCAGATGGCGATGAATGCGCCGATAAGGCAGACCCACCACGGCGCGGCCGACGGCAGATTGCAGGCCAGCAGCACCCCTGTGACGAGCGCGCTGCCGTCGAACACATTGGCCTTGACCGGTTTCTTAAGCATAGCGCACCAGAGAGCCTCGGCCAGCACCGTGAATGCGGCGGTGAGCAGTATCACCCGCAGGGCGTCCAGCCCGAAGAACCAGACCCCGGCGATCATGGCCGGCACCAGAGCAAGCACCACCTTGAGCATGATGCCGCGGGTGTTGTCGCGGTTGGATACGTGCGGCGAAACGCTCAGCACCAGATCCGAACCGTTGGGCAGCACGATGTTTTCGTTATTGTTGTTATCGTTCATAATCGCTTCCCTCAGCGTTTGGCTTTTTTACGGATTTCCGCCTTGGCGCGGCGGATATATTGCACGATCGGCCGGTGAGCCGGGCAGTTGTAGGAGCAGGAACCGCATTCGAGACAGTCCATAACATGATTGTCGGCGGCCAGATCGTAGCGGCCGCCCTCGATGGCGGTGCATAGCAGCGCGGGGGCGAGCTTCATCGGGCAACCCTCCACACACCGTCCGCAGCGCAGACAGTTGCCGGACTCGTAGTTGACCGCCGTTTCGTGCGGCAGCAGCAGTATGCCCGAAGTGTTTTTGGCCACCGGCACTTTGAATGATTTCTCGGCAAAACCCATCATCGGCCCGCCCAGAATCAGCTTGCCCGGCTCGGCGGTGACGCCGCCGGCCAGTTTCACCGCCTCGATCACCGGCGTGCCGATGCGAAGCAGCCAGTTGCCGGGGTGTTTTACCACTTCGCCGGTCACGGTGGTCACCCGTTCGATCAGCGGGCGGCCGTCGATCACCGCGGCGCGGATCGCCGCCGCCGTGCCGACGTTTTGCACCACACAGCCGGCGTGCATGGGCAGCCCGCCGCTCGGCACCTGACGGCCCGAAATGGCCATGATAAGCTGTTTTTCGGAGCCTTGGGGATATTGCACCTTGAGCGGAGCGATTTCCACCCCGTATTTTTGAGCCGAATCACTCAACGTCTTGATCGCGTCGGGTTTGTTTACTTCGACCGCGATCACCACTTTTTTCACCCCGAGAATGTGGCCGATGATAGCCGCTCCCTCCAATACATCGGTCGGATGCTCCAGCATCAGCCGGTGGTCGGCGGTAAGATAAGGTTCGCACTCGGCACCGTTCAAAATGACCGTGTCGATCTTGGCGTCCGGCGGCGGCGACAGCTTGACGTGGCTGGGAAAGGCCGCTCCGCCCATGCCGACGACGCCGCAGGCCGCAATGCGATCAAGCAGCGTCTTGGCGTCGAGGTTTTGCCAGTCGAGCAAGGGAAGCGGCTCGACCGTCTCGTCGCACCCGTCCGCCTCAATTTCAATGGCGGGTACGGCAAGACCCATCGCACCGGGCACTTCGACGATGCCTTTGACTTTGCCGCTGGTCGGCGCGTGGAGGTTGGCCGACACAAAGCCGTCGGCGGCGGCGATAAGCTGGTATTTCTTTACCAAGTCTCCCGGCGCGACCACCGGTTTCGGCGGCTTGCCCGCGTTTTGTGAAATGGTTACAAAATAGCGTTCGAGCAATGGAGCCGGCTTGATGGCCGCGTTGCGTGAAAGTTCCTTGCCGTCGTTTTGCGGATGGATGCCGCCTTTGAAAGTAAAAAGAGACTCTTTCATTTATCAGGACTCCAATCCGGATCATGAGTTTCGATTTCGAGATGCCGCTGTTCTTCAAGCAGACACCCGGCCGGGCAGCCGACCGCGCCGGCCTCCTCCGCTGTCGGAGCGGAGCTGTAATTGACTTCGGCGAGAAAACCGGTCACCTTGAACTTGTCAGGCAGGGCGCGTTCGCATTTGCGGCAGCCGATGCAGCCGACCTTGCAGACCTGTTTTTTGGCGACGCCCTTCTGCGGGGAATTGCAATAAACGTGTACCGTCGCGTCGGCCGGCACCAGCTTTATCACGCCGCGCGGACAGGCGGTGACGCATTTGCCGCACCCGACGCATATTTCGGCGTGAATGATGGCCAGATTGTTGACGATCTCAATCGCCCCGAACGGACAGACGTGAGCGCAGCTGCCCATGCCGAGGCAGCCGTATGCGCAACCCTTGGGGCCGCCCGCCACCAGCGACGCGGCGGCGCAGTCGATCACGCCGTTGTAAGTGGCCAGCCGGGTTGACTGGCGGGTGTCGCCGCCGCACCTGACCACCGCTTTCATCGGAAACGACTGCCCGGCGTCGATGCCGAGGGCGCGGGCGATGGCCGCCACCTGTTCGGCCCCGGAGACCGGGCAGCGGCTGGGCGGATTTTCGCCCGAAACCACCGATTTGGCGAAATCGGAGCAGCCGGCTTTGCCGCAACCGCCGCAGTTTGCGCCGGGCAGCAGCTCGGTCACCAGCTCGATCCGGGGATCGGTTTCGACCCGAAACAACCGGGCGACTCCGCCGATGATCATGCCGAGCGCAAGTCCGAGCAGAGCCATCATTACGGCGGCGGTGATAATCATAATATACATAATTGTGCCCTTTCAGCAAAGCCCGGAGAAGCCGACAAACGCCATGGCGAGAATGCCGGCGGTGATAAGCGCGATCGGAGTACCTTTGAAGGCGGCCGGGGTGTCGGCCAGTTCAAGCCGTTCGCGCAGACTGGCGAAAAGCAGCAGCGCAAGCGCGAAACCGACTCCGGAAAACAGCCCGAAAAGCGTCGAGGCAAGCACTCCGCGCCCCGCGTTGAAGTTCATGGTGGCCGACCCCAGCACCGCGCAGTTGGTGGTAATAAGCGGCAGATAGATGCCGAGCGCCTGATAGAGTGCGGGGCTGAGTTTCTGCATGGCGATCTCGATCAACTGCACCAGCGCGGCGATCACCAGAATAAAGAGCAGCACCTGAAGAAAATCGAGCTTGACCGTCCCTTCGCCAATGCCGAGCGCACCGAGGTCGATGTTGAGCAGATATTTGGTGACCAGCGAGGTGATGAACGAGGCGAGCGTCATCACAAACACGACCGCTCCTGACATGCCGAGCGCGGTGGCCAGTCGCTTCGAGACCCCGAGAAACGGACATATTCCCAAAAACTTTGACAGCACAATATTATTGACCAGTACTGCACCAATGGTCAGTTCAAGATAGTCCATGGATTTGCATTGCCCCCCGTCTTTTTACGATAAACTCTATAATGTACACTTGAAGCGGCATTTTTTCAAGTCTTTTCCGGTTTGTCGTTTGCCAATGCGGCGTTTGTGAAGTATAATATGCCATAGAGAGGTGAATATGGTTAAATTTTGTTCGGTTTTTATATTATCAGGGCTGTGCATTTTGGCTGTCGCGGCCGAGTCGGCCGCGCCCCGCTGGCGGATCATGCTGCCGTGGCAGCCGCAAGCTCAGTTCGCCGGTTTTTACGTCGCCGCCGACAAGGGAATATTTGCCGCGCACGGGCTGGATGTCGAGCTGGTGCATCTTGAGCGCGGCGACGACCTTTTTGCCGCCATGAAGTCCGGGGAGCGGGTGGCGGTGGCTTCGCCATTGGTCGCCGCGCTTCAGGTGCGCGACAAGGGAGTTGCCGCGGTCAATATCATACAGATCGGCCGCCGGTCGAGCATACTTTTGGTCGCCCGCGCATCAAGCGGGATCAAGCAGTGCTCCGACCTCAATACGCCGCGCCGCGACGGCACCCGCCGCCGGGTGGCGGTGTGGGACACCGCGAACTTCGGCGTCGCGCCCCGGCTCTGGCTCAACCGCGACCGAGTCAATGTCGAAATCGTGCCGCTTTACGCCGGAGTGGATCTGTTTTTGTGGGACGCCGTCGATGCAATCTCGGTTATGGACTACAACGAATTTTATGAGCTGCTTCAGGCCGGGTTTCGCAGCGACGAACTCTGCCGTATCAGATTGAGTGAAACTCCGTTTGATTTCCCGGAGGACGGGCTTTATGTCGACTCCGGACTTCTTGCTTCGAGTCCCGGCGAGTGCGAGAAACTCGCCGCCGCGGTGGCCGAGGGCATGCGTTTGGCCTGCCGCGACAAACCGGCGGCACTCGGCATGGTGCGCCGCCGGATCGAAGCGGTGCGCGGCAAATTTGACTTTTCGCATCAAAGCTGGATGATCGGCACCTATTTTGAAAACGCCGCGCCCGACCGCGCCGGTTTCGGAGTGCTTCCGCGTGATAAATTCAACACCGTCACCCGCGCGCTTTTGCGCGGCAAGGTCATCGCCACGGCTCCGCGCTATGACGAATTTACCGCCGAAATGGCAGTCGACCCCGCCGCCGCGCCGGTTTCGGCGGCCAACCGGGGAGGTCTCCGATGAATTTGTCTGTCTGGGGAAAACTGGGTATTGCCGCCAAGCAAAATATTTTGCTGGCTTCATTGCTGGTGGTGCTTATCGGCGGTTGTTTCTGGATGATCCGCGATCAGGTGTATTCGATGGCAAACGTCTCCATCGACCGCACCGCTCTGCTTGCAGTACAGTCGGGGGCGGCCCGCATCAACGAGAGTTTTTCGCCGATCACCGCTGCGGCGCAAGAGCTGGCGATGGTGCTATCCGCCTCCCAGCCCGACGAGGCGATGCAAAAGAAACTGCTGACCCGCACACTGGAAAAGGTTCACGAGATAAATCCGTCGCTTTGCGCCATCAGTATAGCTTACGAGCCGTATCGGGTGTCGCCCCATCGCAAATACTACATGCTCTATGCCCAGATCGATGCGGCCGGCAAGGTGCGGATCGACCAGATCGGAGGCCCGGACTATCCGTACGAAAAATATGACTGGTTTGTGTTGCCGCGCACGCTCGGCAAACCGCTTTGGACCGAGCCGTACTTTGACACTTTCGCCGGAGTCGGCATGAGCACTTACACCACGCCATTCTTCGACGCGTCGGGTAAATTTCTCGGCATCACCGGCTTCGATCTGTCGCTTACTGAAATCGCCCGTCAGGTGCGCGCCGCCGACGCTTACGGGCACGGTATGCCGTGTCTGGTGTCGCGTTTCGGCCGGTTCGTCGCGTTTCCGGACGCGTCGAAGATCGACAATCTGGCCGAATTCACCGATCCGGTGCTTAATTCGACGGTGTTCAGTATGGCCGACGCCATGAACATCGGGGTTTTCTCCAACAGGAGCAACGATGGCGAATTGATGCGCGGAATCGGCCGCGAAATGCTGGCCGGCCGGAGCGGCAGCGCATTGGTCAATCTGGTGCTTGAAAAAGGCACGCAAGTGCGTGAACGCTTCTTTTTCGCCCCGGTGAAAAACCCCGGCTGGAGCCTCGGGGTCATCTATACCGAAAAGGAACTTTCCGGCGGTCTGCGCCGTCTTGACCGTTATATAATCTTATTCAGTGTCGGGGCCTTGCTGCTCATGCTTATCGCCATTACCGTCACCGTGCGCCGGGTGTCGCGGCCGCTGACCAAGCTGGCCACGGCGGCCGACGTGATTGGCGGCGGGGACTTCAACGCGCCGCTGCCCGAGGTTTCCGGAGGTGACGAGGTGTCGCGGCTCACCGAAGCGTTTCGCCGGATGCAGAGTAAACTATCCGGCAGTATCGCATGTCTGGAGGAGACCACCCGCCAGCGGGAAAAAATCGAGAGCGAACTCGAAGTGGCTCATCATATCCAGCGCGCCCTGCTGCCGGAAATGCTGCCGCCGCTGCCGAATGCGCCGGAATTCTCGCTCTGCGCGGTGTTGAACCCGGCCCGCATGGTCGGCGGCGACCTTTATGACTTTTTCAAGCTCGACGATCACCGCTATCTCTTTGTGGTGGGCGATGTTTCCGGCAAGGGGGTGCCGGCGGCTCTCTTTATGGCGATCACCCAGACGCTTCAGCGCAGCGAGGCGGAGCGTTTCGCCGACCCGGTCAAGCTGGTCACCCGCATGAACAAGCTGCTTTCCCGATCCAACGAGTCGATGATGTTTGTCACCTATTTTGCCGGCGTGCTTGATCTTGCTTCCGGCGACTTCGACTATTGCAACGCCGGTCACAACCCGCCGCTTATCGCACGCGGCGACCATACGCTTGATGTGCTTACCGGCCGTCACGGCATGGCACTCGGGGTTGACGCCGACGCGGTGTATCAGGGCGGGCATACCCGGCTGAAACCGGGCGACACCATGTTGATCTACACCGATGGCGTGAGCGAGGCGGAAGACACTTCCGGGCGGCTTTTCGGCATAAACGAGGTCGAAAAGATCATGATACGCCGCTCTGCCGCGTTGCCGGATATTATTGCGGACGATATTTTAGGAGCCGTCGCCAAATTCACCTCCGGAGCGGAGCAGTCTGACGACATAACCCTCCTTGCGGTCAAGTACAATGGCCCCGCCAAAGCGTGATTTCGGGTCGGAGGCGCGGTGGTGGACTTCGCTTCCGGGCGGCGCGGTCGAGTGCGGTCTGTGCCCGCGCCGCTGCCGGGTAAGCGACGGCGAATACGGTTTTTGCCGCGCCCGGGTCAACCGGGGCGGAAGGTTTTTCAGCGAAGTATGGGGGCGTCCGGCCGCCGTGCACATCGATCCGATCGAGAAGAAGCCTTTCAACTGGTATATGCCGGGAAGCCGGGTTTTTTCGATCGGGACCTTTGGCTGCAACCTTGGCTGTGTGTTTTGCCAAAATCACGAACTCTCGCGTGCCGAAGCCGGTGCGTCGGCAACCTTGGAGGAGGCTTCTCCGGCGGCGGTGGTCTCTTCCGCCATTGCGGCGGGCTGCCCCGCCATCGCATTCACCTATAACGAGCCGACCGTGTTTGCCGAATACGCGATCGAAATGGCGAAACTCGCCCGCCAACGCGGATTGGCGACGCTGCTGGTGAGCAACGGGTATATTTCGGACGAAGCGGCGGCGGAGTTTTATCCATTGATCTCGGCGGCCAATATCGACATCAAGGGCGATGACGCGTTTTACCGCCGGATGTGCGGCGGAGAACTCTCTCCGGTATTGGCCGCCTGCCGGCGGCTGCTGTCGCATGGAAGCCATCTCGAAGTGACCAATCTGGTGCTGCCGGGTGAAAATGACGACCCCGGCCAAGTCGCCCTCTGGCTGGAGGTTTTGGCCGCCGAACTCGGGGTGGAGGTGCCGTTGCACTTTTCCGCAAGTTTCGCCGCTTACCATTATTACGGCAGGCCGACGCCCCGCGCCACGCTGGAGCGTATGGCCGGGCAGGCCGCTGCACGCGGGTTCAAGCGTGTCGCGCTCGGCAATGTTTTTTGACTTGTCTTTTGTCCCCGCCCGCTTATATTGAAGAATAACAGATCTGGCGCGGGGGAGTTTTATGGCGGCTGATTACGACTGGTTTTCCAACTCGGCTATCGTCGGCGATCTGGCGGCCGACGCGGCGGTTTTGCTGGAGTGGTGGCATCACGAATCCGGCGCACTGCTGCGTATGCTGCCGGTCGGCGCGGCTCTGCTTTTGCTGGCCATCGCAGGCTGGCTCCGCCTCGGCCGGACGGGGAGCGGCGGCGGCAGCAGCAGCGGCGGCCGGGGCGCACGGGTATTGGCGGCTCTGGCCCGCCCCGCGCTGGCGGCGGTGGGCATGGTTGGGGTATTCATCTTTCTTGCTCCGGTGCTCCGCTCCCTGCCGGAACTCCACTCCGGAAACCTCAAACTTTTTTTGGCACTGCTCACCTTGTGTGTCGCCTGGGGCGCGATCGGGCTGGTTTCGGCTTTGGGTCGCAATATGGCAAGTTACGCCAAACGCGGCGATGTGAATTTCGACATCCTGATCGTGGACATCACGCGCAAACTGCTCAAGATAGCTATTGTGACGGCGGCACTGTTTTTCATCGGGAGCGGGGTTTTTGGCATCAATGTGCTGCCGTTGCTCACCGGGGCGGGGGTGGCCGGGCTGGCGGTGGCGTTTGCATCGAAAGAGACGCTTTCAAATTTCTTCGGCACGCTGGTGATCGTGGCCGACCGGCCTTTTCGCTGCGGCGACATGGTGCGGGTCGGCGAGGTCACCGGTATTGTTGAAAACATCGGCATGCGCAGCACCCGGGTCCGCACGGGAGAGGAAACGGTGGTGCTTATACCCAACAGCCGCATTGAATCGGCCGATATTGAAAACATCAGCATGCGCGGAGTAATGCGTTTCGCTTTTTCGGTGGGGCTGGTCTATTCGAGCACGGCGGCGGATCTGGAACGGGCGGAGAAGACACTCCACTCCATCGTCGATGATTTCAACGGCCGCGACCAGGAGCGTTATAAGCCGCGCATCTTTGTCGATGCGCTTGGCGACTCATCGATCGACATAAAGTGCATCATGTGGTTGAAAACCTCGGATTTCAAGCAGGAGGAGATCATGCGGGGCGACATCAACCGGCGGATCATCGACCGTTTCGCCGCGGAAAAGCTGGAAATGGCCTACAACACCGTATCCAACTATCTGGGCAATGAATCCGACCGCCCGCTGCGGGTGCGGCTCGAAAGAATCTGAACGCAACTTGCGTCAACCGATACGACCCGATCTTTTCACCCGCATACCGGCCCGGCGAGCGGCACCCCAGATGGGCGACTTCAACGCTTCCCGAAGCGGCACGGTCGAGTAGGCGCAAATGAAGCGCAGCAGGTCGCGCCCGGTCAACCCGGCGTCGAGCGACGAGAAAAACAGTCCGCCGAGATCCTTGACCAGATAGTGAAAAGGCACTTTGCTCCGTATTTGCGCCCGGTGCAGATCGATGACATGCAGTTTCGGGTCGTCTGCGCTGTCGTTTCTCCACAGAAAGTGGCACAGATAGCAGTCGCGGTGGTTCAGCCCGCTCCGGTGCATGGCACCCACGGTCGCGCCCAGCACCGCGATCAGCCGCCGTTTGAAGCGCACGTCGGGCGGCGAAGTCCGCCAGTTGCGCGTCAGATCTTCCAAGCTGGTCACTCCGGTAAGTTCGTCGGTGATGATAAACGACTCCCGTTTGGCCGGGCAGTTGCCGCGTTCGCCGAAAGCGGCGACGTGCATGGTGCCGACCCCGATCGACTCCAAGTGCCGGATTGCGGCAAATTCATCGCCTGCTCCGAGAGCCGTGCGTTTTAAGTAGATGAGGTTTTTGAAGATTTCGCCCCAGCCCACTCCGAAATGCAGTTTGATGTAGAATCCCCGCCCGTCCAATTCGAAACGCAGGGTGCGCCGCCCCGGTTTGCTGCGCACGATTTCGCCTTGCAGGGCTTCGGCTTCGGCAAACGGCGAAAGCCCGCGCCAGCGGGCGGAAAAGAAATCATCAAGTTCAAGGCGTTCTTTCATAATAGAATCCCTTTTTCCAGTTCATCGACGATCTCGGAAGTTCGGTGACCGAGATCATGGCTCCACCCGTAACACGCGGTTCTGGTTTTATATTCGTTGAGCCGCCCGACTGTGGCAAGCAGCGCGGCATTGAAACTGTTTTGGTCAAACGGCTCCGGCAGCACCAGCTCCGGCGCAATGTCCGCTACCAGCGGCGCGTAGCCGCAGGTGGCCACTGTGAGCGGCGGAGTACCGGCGGAGAGACTCTCGGTCAACACCCCTCCGGTCGCCTCGCAGCGGGCCGGGTGGATCATCAGATCGGCGGTCAGCAGCAGAGCCGGCACATCGGTGCGGCCGCCGAGGAAATCCACTCCCGGGCGTTTGAGCGGCCGATCCGGGCCGACCACCAGAAACCGGGCGTCGGGACGGATTTTTTTCAATTCGGCAAATGCGGCGCAGGCGCGATCCACCCCCTTGGTATGAAAACTTGCGGCGACTTGTATAAGTGTCAGGGCATCTTCCGCAATCCCCAGCTCACGCCGCTTGGCGGAGCGAATGGCCGCCGCTTCGGCCTCGGCGGGTCGGCGAAAATCGGCCATCACGCCCGGCGGCAGCAGGATGAAGCGGTTCTCCGGGGTGCCGTAGCAATGCCGGTAATCCGCGATCTGGGTTTTGGTGAGAGCAAATATGCGGGTCTGGGAGGTCGGACTCATCACCGCCTTTTCCAACGCGAGAAATGTCCGGTAGCGCGGCAGCAGCCGCCTTGCCGTCGCCGAGTGACTGCGCCGCCACCCGGTCAGCAGACAGTTGTCTGCGGCGAAATAAAAGTCGCCTCCTCCCATGCGGTTGAACATGAGCGAACGGTCGAAGTCGGATTTGCCCAGTCTTTCCCGTACCTGGCGCGAGAAAGCGAGCATACGCCCGTGATTGGTGAATCCGGAAGTCGGCAATATCTCGACCGCAACGCCGGGTATCTCCTCACTCTCCCACTCCGCGCACAATACCGTGACGCTATGCCCTCTTGAAACCGCATTGAGTGCCGCCGCCGCCATGTCGCGCTGCAGCCCGCCGTAAGGGAAATAACGGTATATTACAAACGCGATCTTCATATCAGAGCCGATCCAGCGAAGCATCGGCCATGATACGGTCGCAGCCGAGAGAAGCGAGTTCGCGTTCCAGCTTGCGCCGGGCGGACGGTGAACCGGTCTTGCGGTCACCTTCGCGTGGATTCAGGATCATGGTGGCGTGATTGAGGTGTCTGATATACTTGGAAAGCTCCTCCGACGCAATAAACGGCAGCTTGTAGCCGTGCTTTTGCAACGCGGCGAAGATCGCTTCTCCGGCGGTGCCATGGCCGAACCCGCAGCTTTCGGCCTTGACCATACCAGTGCGGTACAAAGCGCAGTGACTGCGAAAATAGCGACCGGGATCGCGAACCTTTTTACCCAGCAGACGGCGCACGGTGTTTTCGATGCGTTTGCCGAATATCTTAAGCGGAGTAACGGTTTCCAGTTTCCAGCTTCCCACCCCGGCGGTCATGGGGTCGTCGCCCAGTTTTGAAAGCAGGAAGTCGAGCCACTGGTCATGGATTACGATCGTATCGGTGTGCATGACGAGCACCAGATCGGTATCGACCATGGCCAACGCCTCGTTAAGGGCGGCGACGTGCATGGCGGGGCCGTCCTCGGAGCCGGTCTTGCGTTCGACGAGGTCGATCCAGTCGACCGAGCGGAGATACTCGACCGACTCGTCTTGGGAATCGTTGTCGATCACCAGCACTCTGATGCGGTCGGGGTCGGTGTGTTTGCGAAGCGATCGCAAGCAGAGCCGGGCCAGTTGCGGGGTGCGGTAATTGGGGATTATGACCGTGATTTCTTTCATCTTCTTCAGCACCCTGATAATTCGGTTTCAAGCCAGTGGTGAAACTCTTGGACCAGCTCGACCAGCTCGTCGCGTTTTTCGGGCGGCAAGGTGTCGAGAAACCGCGCGGTGTATTGTGCGTAGCTCTTTTCCAGCAGATTGAAGCGTTCGCGGGCGGAGTCCGACAGGCGTATGGCGACCGCGCGGCGGTCTTGTATGCTGTTGTCGCGCCGCAGAAAGTCGCGCCGTACCAGCACATCGACCATCTCCGAGGCGGCGGCGGGCGTGATCGAAAGCGATTCGGCCAGCACTTTGAGCGTCACACCCTCCGGCACGGTGCGGGTCAAGGTATATACGTCCTTAATCATGCGAAGTTGGTTGAAAGTAAGTCCGGCAAACCTGGGGGCATATTCTTCTTTGCCGATGCTGTGCAGCATGTCGACCGAATCGAACAAACTTCTCCACATGCAGATCGCTTGCTCCTTGCTCATGACGGCTCCTTTCCCGACACCCGGCTAATTATAAAGTTTTTCACAAGATAATACACTCCGCACTGAAATTCAAGTATTGAACCATTGAAAAAAAACGAATTTTTTTTTGACATTGCCAATGTGTGCCGATTCATACTGTAAAAAATGAAAAAAAATGCGGTCGCTTGGGTTTTTTGATTTGCTTGTCGGCGGTTTTCGGCTATATTATTGTAATAAAGCGTGAATCCGCAATATGTCATTGCCCGAAATAAAAAAGATGAGGTAATCAAATGTTCAAGTCCGCAGTGGTCAAAACTTTCCTGACGGTCACTATTTTAGTGGCGGCTTTTGCCGCGCAGGCCGCGTTTCCGTGGTTTTCGCATGGTCCGAAGCGCGAGGTGCAGACCCTGATTATAACCGGCAATTACTGCAGCCCGCGTCTGATGGCCGATCTGATCCAAAACGAGAGCCGTCAGCCGTATTTGCTGATCCCGGCCCGCGACAGCGGCGATACCCGGATCGTTTTCTGCCAGCCCAAAAACAACATCCAGATCCGCGAGGGCAAACTCAACGATTTTGTGCAGTTTCTCAATCCGCGCCGGATTGTGGTGCTGGGCAGCGTCGCCTATGTGCCGCAGAAGTATGTGGACATGCTGGGCAAGGATATTCCGGTCATGCGCATCGAGTGCAAGAACTGGCAGCGTTGCGCGGTCGAGCTTAACGACATGCTGAACCTCAGCAATCTCGACAAGAATTTCGCCAAGCTGCGCGCCGAGATGGAAGATGCCCGTTTGCAGAGCCGCCGCGCTCAGGCTGCTCAGGACGCCGCCGAAGCGGTCGATACCCAGAAGCCTGCCGAGGCTGCCGCCGATGCGGAAAGCCCGGCCAATGCCGATGAGGCGGCGCAGCCGGTCGACGCTCAAACCGTTGACGAAAAATAATCAAGTCAGATGTTCAACTTTTTCCGAATAAGTCTGAACACCTTCCGGGAGGCCCTCCGCGAGCCGATTTACTTTCTGATGCTCGCGGCGGCCCTTTTGGTCATATATCATACGCCGTCCGCCGCGCTTTACGTTTTTTCCGAACAGCTCAAGCTGGTGGTTGACACCTCCATGGCTACCGCGCTGGTCTTCGGGCTGGTGGCGGCCGCGCTTACCGCCGGGTCGACGGTGACCCGGGAAATGCGCAACGGCACGGTGCTTTTGCTGTTGTCCAAGCCGGTCTCACGGCCGGTTTTTGTGCTGGGCAAGATCGCCGGCATCGGCGTGGCGTCGGTTTTATTCACGGTTTTGTGTACGTTTGCCGCGGTGGTGGCGGTCTATATCGCCGCCGATCAGTTCCGCATGGATATGCAGGTTTATTTCCTTGCACTCGGCACGGTGGCGGCGGCGGTGGCCGCCGGCATGATCGCCAATTTTTTGCGCGGCAGCGCGTTTGCCGAGGTCGGAGTGTGGGCAATCGCATTGTTTACCGCCGGATTGTGCGTTTACTGCTGCCTTGCCAATGAGAAACCCGCGCTGGCGATGGGCGACTTCGCCCGGGCGTTGGCGCTTATCGCGCTCTCGATACCGGCGATGTCAACTCTGGCGGTGGCTCTTGCTCTCGGGGTTGATGTGGTGGCCAATCTTTTGGTCTGTTCGGCGGTGTTTTTTGCCGGACTGGTCTCCGGATTTATTTTTCACGGCCCGTTCTATCGTGAAATGGCTCCGGGGCTGCTTAAATCGCTGTTTGATCTGCTTTATTCAATTCTGCCCAACTGGCAGTATTTCTGGCTGGCCGACGCGGTGGCAGTGGGGCGGCCGATTCCCGGAGCTTATGTGGTATGGGCCGCCGTTTATTCCGCGGTTTATACCGTGATCGCAGCGATGTGGGCGGTGGCGGTGTTTCGCAACCGGGAAGCGGCCTAACCGTCTCCGCAATTTTTACTGCAAACTTTGGGTTGACACGACGCCGGGCGTCAGTTTTCGAGTGAGGCGGCCACTTCGGCCGGAGTGAGCTTGCGGGCCGCTCCGACGGCAAGATCGCCCAGCTTCAGTCTGCCGATGCGGATTCTGCGCAGGGCGACGGTGGGTGCGCCGGCCGCGGCGGTGATGCGCCGGATTTCGCGTTTGCGGCCTTCGTTGAGTACGATGAGATAGCGTCCGGGGCGGGCCGTCGGCTCGATGGATTCGACGCGCAGAAATTCGCCGTTGTCCTCGATGCCGTGACGGATCAGCGCGAGTTCGCGATCGGATAACGGGCAAGTTACCGTGACCAGATAGGTCTTGAGTATATTGTTGCGCGGATGGGTCAACCGGGCCACATAGTCGCCGTCGTTGGAAAAGATGAGCATGCCTTCGCTATCTTTGTCGAGACGGCCGGCCGAAAACAGCCGGCATCCGGCCGGGGCAGGCACGAGATCGACCGCTTTGCGTTCGGCGTGGGGATCGGCGGCGGTGCAGACAAAGCCGCGTGGTTTGTTGAGCAGAAAATAGAGCTTTTGCGAAGTTGTTTCCGGTTTGACCGGTTTGCCGTCAAGTTCGACCCGGTCGTCGGGCAGGATCTGGCGGCCGGGCGAGGTCTCGGTTGTACGGTTGACGACGACGCG
>JAQVVK010000029.1 GCA_028698975.1 Victivallaceae bacterium | reverse complement strand
GGTCTGATCCAACCCCTCGGCGATGAAGTCCGCCGGGAAGTTCTCCTCAAAACGCGCCTTGTTTTCAAATGGATAATGCTGCTGCGCGTACGGCATGGAGCCTGATTCAAACCAGCAGTCAAAAACCTCCGGCACCCGTTTGAGCGGCGATTTGCCGGTGGGCGACGGAATGGTCAGTTTGTCGATGAAATGCTTGTGCAAGTCGGTGATGCTCTGACCGGTGAGCTGCTCCAGCTCGGCCGCGCTTCCCGGCACGATCACCTCGCCCTCGTCATTGCGCCAGATCGGCAGCGGAGTCCCCCAATAACGGTTGCGGCTGATCGCCCAGTCGCGGGCGTTTTCGAGCCACTTGCCGAAACGGCCGTCGCGCAGATGAGCCGGCACCCAGTTGATCGACTGGTTGTTGCGCACCATCTGCTCCTTGACCGCCTCGACCTTGACGAACCATGTCGAAATGGCACGATAGATCAGCGGGCCGTCATCGCGCCAGCAGTGCGGATAACTGTGGGTGATCTGGCCGCGATGCACCAGTTTGCCCTCGTCTTTGAGCCGCTGCATGATCTCTTTGTCAACGCTCTTGACCGGTCGGCCGGCGTAATCGGGCACTTCGGAGGTAAAACAGCACTCGGCATCGATCGGACAAACCTCCGGCACGCCGAACTTTTTGCAGACCGCGTTATCGTCTTCACCGAAACCAGGTGCGGTATGCACGATGCCGGTACCGTCGGAAGTGCTGACGAAATCGCCGGAAATAACCTTAAATGCACCCTGCTCGCGCAAGTCGGCAAAATAGTTGAAGAGCGGCTCGTAACGGCGGCCGACCAACTCGGCTCCTTTGCCGCGCCAGACGATTTCGGGGGTTTCCTTGTAATAGGCGGCAAGACGGCTTTCGGCCATGTAATAAAAATCGTCGCCGTCCTTGACCTTGACGTAATCGATCTCCGGCCCCACGGTAAGCGCGAGATTGGAGGACAGAGTCCACGGCGTGGTCGTCCACGCCAAAAAGTAGGCCGACGGATCGTTTTCAGCCTTAAAGCGAATTGTGATCGCCGGGTCGGTTACGTCCTTATAGCCCTGATTGGCCTCGAAGTTGGAAAGCGGCGTCGCGCAGCGCGGACAGTACGGCAGGATTTTGTACCCCTCGTAGACCAGCCCCTTTTCCCAAAGCTGTTTGAACACCCACCAGATCGACTCCATAAAGTCGCGGTCCATCGTGCGGTAACCGTGTTTGAAATCGACCCAGCGACCCATGCGCCCGACGATCTTTTCCCATTCGGAGGTATAACGCAAAACGATCGAACGGCACGACTCGTTGAATTTATCGATGCCGTAGGCCTCGATGTCGCGTTTGCTGGAGAGTTTCAGCTCTTTTTCCATCTCGTTTTCGACCGGAAGCCCGTGGCAGTCCCACCCGAAGCGGCGTTCGACATAGTTGCCGCGCATGGTCTGATAACGGGGCACCACGTCTTTGATCGTGCCGGCCAGCAGGTGGCCGTAATGAGGCAGCCCGGTGGCAAATGGAGGTCCGTCGTAAAAGACAAATTCGCGGCCGCCTTTGCGCTGGTCAAGCGATTTCTCGAAAATATGGTTCGACTGCCAAAAGTTCAGGATCTCTGTTTCCATTTGGGGGAAGACCGCCTGATTGGAGATTTCAGGAAAAGCCATTTTATACACCTCGGTCAAAACATTTTTTGATGTGATTTTTATCGGGAACCGCAGTGAAAAAACTCACCACGACCAGCACTGCCAGCGAAAGCGGCAGCGAATAAATAAACGGATCGACATACGGCCACGGGAAAACATCGCACAATACGCCGCGCCCGAAAAGATAGTCGCACACCCCGAGCGAGGCCGCCTCTTTGGCATGCAGGAAAAACAATCCGAACAAACTGCTCCCCAGCCCGGCCGCCATACTGGCCCAGACCCCGATGCGGGTGGCGCGTTTCCAATAGAGCGCGGCGGCGTAAGCCGGTA
This sequence comes from Victivallaceae bacterium, assembly GCA_028698975.1. GTDB lineage: Bacteria > Verrucomicrobiota > Lentisphaeria > Victivallales > Victivallaceae > Victivallis. The sequence continues at coordinate 14,120 of JAQVVK010000029.1, read as the reverse complement.
AAAACGTCGCGGCGCAGACTCCGAAAAATATCGCGGTGCCGCGGGCGATGATGCCGGGCGGCAGCACAAACCCGAGCACCACGCTTATGACAATGCCGAAGACCACCCCCAGCCGGGTGACCAGTACGCTCTCGTTTTCGCCCCGGCGTGAAACCGCCGACACCAGATCGTGACCGATCGACGAACCGGTGACGTGAAAAAGCGAACTCAATGTGGACATGGCCGCCGACAGCAGCGTAAGCGAAAACAAATACAACACCACCTGCGGCAAGGCCTGCCGGATAAAGAGCGGAATAATCAGGTCGGGATTTCCTCCGGCCGCCTCAATCGCCAATTTGCCGTGGATCGTGTCGGCAATCCCTTTGTCGGAGTAAAAGAAAAACACGTTTGACAACGCCCCCACCATGTAGGCGGCTCCGACCGTCAGCAAAATGAACACCGAGCCGATCAGCACGGCGCGATTAAGCTCGCGGTCACTGCGGACGGTCATAAACCGCACCGCCAGCTGCGGCTGCGCCAAAGCTCCGATACCGACGCCGAGCATCAGGCTGGAAACCAGCGTCCACCACCAGATCGAATTAAATTCTGGCATCACCGTCCAGCCGCGATGTCCGAGCGCGAATTCCTTGGGCAGCCGCTCCGCCGCCAGCGGAGCCATATCGGTAAGCGCCTGATGCGCCTCGACCACCCCGCCCAGCGCACGATAACACATTATCAGCAAAAGCAGCATGCCGACGATCATGACCGTACCCATCAGGGCATCGACATACATCACACCTTTCAAACCGCCAAACACCACATAACAGGCCACCACCACGGCGAAAATCCCCAAAGCCCAGTGATAATCTACCGCCATGACCTCCTGCAGAAAGCGCGCTCCGCCGATCAGCACCACGCTGGAATAGAGCGGGATGAAAATGAAGATCACCAGAGCGAGAAACAGTTTGATGCCGTCCGACTGAAACCGGCGACCCATGAATTCTGGAAATGTGCGCGCATCAAGCGACCTCCCGATGCGGCGGGTGCGGCGGCCGAAGAAGATAAAGGCGAAAACAATGCCGATGGCAATGTTCATAAAGACCAGCCACATCAGCCCCATGCCGAATTCCCCGGCAATGCCGCCGAACCCGACCAGTGCCGAAGTGCTTATAAACGCCGCGCCATAACTCATGGCCATAACAAACGGATTGACTTTGCGGCCGGCCAGAAGATAGTCGCGGTTGCTGTTGGTCTTGCGAAATCCGCGGTAACCGAGATAACCGATACCAAGCATGTAGACGGCGATCAACGCCCCGAGGATCAGGGTGTCGGCTCCGGCGGCGACGGTTAAAAAGCTGTGCATTTCAAACTCCCGTCAACGGCGGCGGCGGTTGCGGCGATTGCGGCGGCGCAGCCGGGCTTCGGCGGCGATCTGATCGCCATCGTCACCGCGGTTCCAGTTAAACGCGCCGTAGACGACACCGACGAGAGTAACGCCGATGCAGCTCCACACCGCCAAGGCCACCGCGAGATCGCCCAAACCCAACATGAATTGCCGCCTCCTTAGAAAACGAAAAGCGGACGAGTACTAAACCCGTCCGCCCGGCATCGTTAAGATCGACTGAACGCTTACGCTTTATCGAAATTGCCGGTGCGGATGCAACGAACACACATCTTGACCGTCTTGACCGTGCCGTTGTCGTTGACACGCACATTCTGAAGATTGGCTTCAAACGTGCGTTTGACGTTCTTGACCACATGCATACCGATACCGCCGGTCTTCTTGGCCAGACCCTTACGGGTGATGCAGCCGCCATTGGCCTTGGTTTTGCCGCACATTGCGCAGACTCTGCTCATTTTTTCCTCGCTTCCCGACCGAAGGCCGGTTCATTATGTTAAAAATTTTTTAGTCGGTAAAATGGTGAGCTGACCGGGACTCGAACCCGGGACCACCGCCTTAAAAGGGCGATGCTCTACCGACTGAGCTATCAGCCCACCGGAAAAATCTTCGTAAAAAGACAACGCTCTTTAAGATAGCCCCGATTTGTGTTTTTTCAAATCCATTTCGAGGCTTTTTTTAATAAAAAACGATGTCCGCGCCTTTTTATTTGGCCGCCTGACAGACCGAAATGGCGATCTGACCGACGATGTCATCGGCACTGCAGCCGCGGGAAAGGTCGTTCAAAGGCTTCTTAAGCCCCTGAAGCACCGGGCCATAGGCGTTGGCATGCGCCAGACGCTGCACGAGCTTGTAGCAGATGTTGCCGGCGTTGAGGTCCGGGAAGATCAGCACATTGGCGGCACCCGCCACCGGACTGCCCGGAGCCTTGGCCTTGGCCACCGACGGCACCAGCGCGGCGTCGGCCTGAAGTTCGCCGTCGGAAATCACGTCAAGACCCTCGGCCTTGACCTTGTCGGCAAACTTCTGCGCGGCGGCGGTGATCTTCTCAAGAATCTCGTTTTCGGCACTGCCCTTGGTCGAGAACGACAGAAACGCCACCCGCGCCGTTTTGCCCAGCAGCGCCTTATAGGTCGCCGACGTGGCGGCCGCAATGTCGACCAGCTGATCGGCGTCGGGGTTGGGGTTCACGCCGCAGTCGGCAAAGAGCAGCACATCGTCGCCGGAAGCGGTCGGCGTCGCCAGATCCATCACAAAGCAGCTGCTGGCGATCTTGATACCGGGAGCCACGCCGATGCAGTGAAACGCGGCGCGCAGCATGTCGGCGGTCGAAGCAATGCTGCCGGCCACCAGACCGTCGGCCAGACCGCGGCGGCACATCATCGCGCCGAAGTAAATGCGGCTCTTCATGGTCGCGGCGGCCTTTTCCGGGGTCATGCCCTTGGCTTTGCGCATTTCGACGAATTCATCGGCGAAATCCTTAAACAGCGGGCTGGCGAGATAATCGATCGCCTCGAAATTGCGCTCGGTCACTCCGGCGGCGGCGCAAGACGCGCTCAACTCGGCTTCGCTGCCGAGCACGATAAGTTTCTTGACGATGCCGAGCTTGGCAGCCTTGTTGGCCGCGACGATCACCCGCGGATCACGCCCCTCGGGCAATACGATGACTTTGGGGTTCTGACGGGCGCGGTCGAAAAGTTTGTCGATGACAGCCATTTTATCAATCCTTGTAAAGTTAAATTATTTCTTGAGCTGAAGCGTGGTCACCACGTCGCGGGCGATCATCAGCTCCTCGTTGGTCGGCATAACGATCGCCATAAGTTTGCTGTCGGCGGTCGAAAGAACTCCCGGCTTGCCTGAAAGTTCCTTGTTTTTGGCCTCGTCGATCTTGGTGCCGAGCACGGCAAGACCATCCATCACCATGCGGCGGATCGGCTGGGAATACTCTCCGACGCCACCGGTGAACACCACCGCGTCAGCTCCGCCCATGAGCACATAATAGGCCCCGACATACTTGATGACGCGGCGTACAAACATCTTTATCGCCAGCGCGGCGCGGGCATTGCCGCTGTCGGCGGCGGCAAGCGTGTCGCGCATGTCGCCCGAACCGATGCCGCCAACGCCGTAAAGTCCGGATTTCTTGTTGAGCATGGTATCGACTTCAGCCGTGGTCTTGCCGAGATCGATCATGCGGATCACCGCGGCCGGATCGATGTCGCCGGAGCGGGTTCCCATCATCAGCCCCTCAAGTGGAGTAAGCCCCATGGTGGTATCGATCACCTTGCCGTTTTTAATGGCGGCGATGCTGCATCCGTTGCCGAGGTGGCAGGTGATGATGCTGGTCTCGTCGGGCCGGCGATTGAGGAACTTGGCGACCGCGCCGGTCACAAAGCGGTGACTGGTGCCGTGAAAACCGTATTTGCGGATACCGTACTTTTCGTAGTATTCGTAGGGAATGGCGTACAGATAGGCTTCCGGCGGCATGGTCTGGTGAAACTGGGTGTCAAACACCGCCACATTGGGAACCCCCGGCATGGCGGCTTCGCAGGCCTCGATGCCGGAAAGGTTGGCCGGGTTGTGAAGCGGGCCAAGCGGGAAATATTCGCGGATGACATTCTTGACCTCGACGGTCACCTGCACCGGAGTGGTGATCTTGTCGCCGCCCATAAGCACGCGGTGGCCGCAGGCTACGATCTCGGAAAGGTCTTTCACCACGCCGACTTCGGGATCGACCAATTTCTTGACGATCTCCTTGAGGGCGTCCACATGGTTTTTTACCGGCACGCCACCCTCGGCGACAAAGCCGTCGGCGCGCTTATAAACCATGTTCGGCTTGTCGGAGCCGACCCGTTCGACCACGCCCTTGGCGAGCACTTCTTCGTTCTGCATCGAAAAAAGCGTGAACTTCATCGAGCTTGAACCGGCATTGATGACCAGAACCTTCATCAGAAAAATCTCCGTTCCCTATAAAATAAATAATTAAAGTTAAAATTCTCTTACTTTTTGCGGAACACTATGCGTCCTTTGGTAAGATCGTACGGCGACATCTCAAGCGTCACCGAGTCACCGGGCAGAATGCGAATGAAATTCATCCGCATCTTGCCGGAAATGTGCGCGTTCACGGAGTGTCCGGTCTGGATCTCCACCTTGAACATGGTGTTCGGGAGAAGCTCCCGCACCGTTCCCTCGACTCTGATCACATCGTCTTTTGCCACGTCAGTATCTCCGGTTCGTTTTCGGTTATCAAAACCATATTTTCAAAATGAGCTGAATACTTGCCATCGACGGTTCGCACCGTCCAATGATCATGATGGTCGGTTTTTACCGCCGCCGTGCCCAGATTGAGCATCGGCTCGATGCAGATCACCATGCCGGGCTCCAGCAACGGCCCTTTGCCCCAGCCGACGAAATTCGGCACCTCGGGCGGCTCGTGCATCTTTACTCCGCAGCCGTGGCCGACCAGCTCGCGCACCACACCGAGGTGATAGCGATGAGCCACCTCCTGCACCGCGCGGCTGATGTCGCAGATATGATTGCCGCGCCGGGCGGCGGCGATACCGGCGTCAAGCGCGCGCTCGGTACCCTCAAGCAGCCGTTTTATATCCGGCGTCGGCGTGCCGAGGCAGACCGTGGTCGCACAATCGCCCACGCCGCCGTCGATGGCGACACCTACGTCAACCGAAACAATGTCGTGCTCTCCGATCACCTTTTGGGGCGAACCAATACCGTGCACCACCTCGTCGTTGACCGAAATACAGATGTTGGCCGGGTAGCCGCAATAGCCGAGAAAAGCACTCTTGCCGCCGGTGGCGGCAATAAATTCTCCGGCCAGTTGATCGAGGTCGAAGGTAGTCATGCCGGGGCGCACCGCGGCGGCCACCTGACTGCGCACCAGCGAGGTCAACTCGGCGGCACGCCGGATCCTGGCGATTTCCTCCGGGGTATGGATGATAACCGCTTGACGTGGCATAATTACGCCAACTCCTTTTCTATCAAAGCGACCAGCTCGTCTTTATCGGTCGCGGTCAAGGTCAGAAGTTTGCCCTGCCGGTCATAATATTCGATAAGCGGGCTGGTCTGTTTGTAAAATACGGCAAGCCGGTTTTTGGCGGTTTCCAGCGAGTCGTCGGGCCGCTGAAAAAGTTCTCCGCCGCAGGCGTCACAGACGCCCGGCTTCTTGGATGGCATAAAGAGCTTGTTGTAAATCGCTCCGCACTTGCGGCACCCCTGACGGGCGGTGAGCCGCTGAAGCAACAGCTCGTCATCAACCTTGAGATATACCACCCGGTCGAGCGGCCGTCCCAAGTCTTTGAGCGCGGCGGCCAAGAGATCGGCCTGATTTACCGTGCGCGGGAATCCGTCAAGGATGAACCCGTTGTCGCAATCCTTTTGCGCAAGGCGGGCGCGAACCATACCGGCCACCACCTCGTCGGGCACCAGTTTGCCATCTTTCATCAATCCGGCGGCCTGACGGCCCAGCTCGGTATCGCGCTTGATCTCGTCGCGCAGGATGTCGCCGGTCGAAATGTGAACCAGCGGATACTTTTCCAGCAACACACCGGAAATGGTGCCCTTGCCTGCTCCGGGTGCGCCGATGAAGATCAGGTTCTTTTGTTTAAGCATTTGATTTCCCCCTCTTTTGCAGCAAATTATCCAAGAGACCGGCAGCAGGGACTTGCTCCTGCTCCCCGTCCGACATTCGTTTTACCACAGCGGTGCCGGCGGCAAGCTCGGCTTCGCCTCGTATTACCGCATAATCCGCGCTCAGGCGGTTGGCGTTGCGAAGCTGCGCCTTGAACGAACGCTCCTCCAGCTCGGTCACCGCGTAAACGCCGCGGTCGCGCAACGCGTCGGCGAGTTTGAGATTTTCGATCCGGGCCGCCGCGCCGAGGCCGATCAGAGCGACCGGCACATCCGACTTCTCGCCCGGCTTGACGCCAAGCGCGTCCTGCACCAAAAGCAACCGCTCCATGCCGGCGGCAAAGCCGACCCCCGGCACCGGTTTATTCTGGCCGGGCAGAAAAAGCTCGTAACGCCCGCCCCCTGCGATGGCGGTCTGCGCCCCCAATCCGGAATGGGTCACCTCAAAAACCGTATGCACATAGTAGTCAAGCCCGCGCACCAGAAGCGGATCGACCGTAAACGGCACGCCGAGCGCGGTCAACCCCTGTTTCACCTCGTCGAACCACGCCCGCGACTCCGGGCTGAACGCCGCCACATAATCGGGCACTCCGGCCACGATTTCGCGGCAATGCTCCTGTTTACAGTCAAGTATGCGCCAGACATTGCGTTCCAGACGGGCGCGGCAGTCTTCGCACATTTCTCCGATATGCGGAGCAAAATAATCATGCAGCAATTTGGCGGCGGCGGGGCGGTCGGCCGATACGCCGCGTGTATTGATGACCAGCCGGGCGTCGGGTATCCCGGCCTCGCGCAGGAAACGCATCAGCATGGCGATACACTCGACATCGGCCAGCGGAGTTGCGCGACCGACATTTTCGACCCCGACCTGATGAAACTGGCGGCGGCGACCGGCGGCGGGGCGTTCTCCGCGAAACATCGGCCCGATGTAGAAAACGCGCTGCTCGACGCCGTTCATGACATCGGTGTTGGAGAGGGCGCGCATTACACCGGCGGTACCCTCCGGCCGCAAAGTCAGACTGCGTCCGCCGCGATCCTCAAAGGTATACATCTCCTTTTGAACCACTTCGGTTTCGCCGCCCAATCCTTTTTGAAAAACTTCGGTGTATTCAAATATCGGGGTGCGCAACTCTCCGTAGCCGTAGGTCGAAAAGACCTTGACGGCGGCGTTTTCAAGAGCCCGCCAGCGTCCGGATTCATCCGGAAAAATATCCGCCGTGCCCGGCGGGGGTGCGAATGCAGCCATCTCACTTCACCATTGCGTTGCCTGACAATAAAAACAAACCACGCCCGACGAAAGGTTCTCCGTCAGGCGTGAATACACTCATAACCGGGGCCGCAGCCTATTTGAAACGGGCGGTGCCGAGTTTTTCAACCGCGTCTTTGAGCTCTTTGCCGGCGCGGAACTTAACTACGGCGCGTTCAGGTATGACCACTTCGTCCTTGGGCTGATTGGGGTTGCGACCCTTGCGGCTCTTGCGGACTTTGATCTCGAATACGCCGAAATTACGCAACTCAATGGTATTACCGGCAATCAGATCTTCGGCGATGTAATCGAGCGTCTTCTGCACGACTTCCGCCACATCATTCTGAATGAACCCGGATTCACGGGCAATCTTCACCACCAAATCACGCTTGGTCATTTCCTGTTTCTCCTATCGCTATTTGTCAATTTTGGATTACGATGCAAAAGCATTTCTTATAATATGCCTCAAAATCGCGTATAGTCAACAGCTTTTCGCAAAATAATTCATAAATTTTATCCGCATATCATTATATTTGCGGCAAATAAGCGATCAAGACTCTGGTGTTATTCAGACGGTCGGCAGCCAGACCGCCATATTGGTGTCGCCCCGGTTCTGCCAAAGCGCGTAAGGCACCGCCCGGAAATGCGCTCCGGTGCGCAGCGGCGCGGCGGCGGTATAAAGCGCGTCGCCGGCAAAACTCTCCCGCACCGCCTCCCCTTCGAGCACAACCGTACCCGGCGGCAGATCCGACGCCTCGGCCAGTTGTATGCCCGCCCCGGACGGCAGCCGCAGTTCGCGTACCGGAAACGCCAGGTCGCGCTCTTCAACCGCGTAAACCAGCGGGCCGCGGGTCAAGGCCGCCCGCCCCAGATCAGCGGTTATACGCGGATTGCCGTGCATGATTTCGACCGGCATGTCAATATTGACCGTCACCGTGTCGCCGGCCTGCCAGTTGCGCCGCAGCGGCAGAGCGACCGCCCTGCCCTCGAACGACGCCTTGAATCCATGACACCAGCCGGGGCGACGGCAGTTAAGAGTAAATTCGCCGCCGGTCTCAACCACGATACGCACCTGCCCGTCATACGGATAACCGCCCTCGACCCGCAAAGAGACCGAGCGGCCGTCATCGAAATTCAGCTCGGCATGCCCGGCCGCCGGTATCTTTAGAAAGATCTCGTCGCCGCGCACCGACCAGAGGAAGCGGCCGATCTGCGGCAGAAAACGCGCATAACTGGTCGGGCAGCAGGAGCACGCAAACCACGGCTGCCGGGTACGATAACCGGCGTTGAAACAGTGATGGTTGTCGTCGACCTCCAGAAAATTGCTGTAAAAGAAACGGTCTCCGGAGAGCGAAATCCCGGAAAGTGCGCCGTTGTAAAGCGTGCGCTCAAGCACGTCAAGAATGGCGGCGTCACCCGTCGCGTTAAAAAGCCGGTCGGCCAACTGCACCAGCCCCATGGCGGCACAACTTTCAGCATACATAGAAACGCCGTTGGGCAATTCGTAATCCTCGGTAAAGGCTTCACCCATGAAGGTCGAACCGATGCCTCCGGTAATATACATGCGCCGGAAGCGGATGCTGTCAAACAACCGCAGACAAGCCTTCATCAGCTCGCCGTCGCCGGTTTCCCGCGCCACGTCGGCCATGCCGGTGTAGAGATAGACCGCCCGCACCGCATGACCATACGCGTCGGTCTGCTCGCGCACCGGTCGGTCGGCCTGTTTGTTGCCGGGGTCGAACTTGTTTTCAAACAGCCGGGGAGCCACGCCGCGGTCGTTGATAAAATACGCGGCCAGTTTGAGATAGCGTTCGCACCCGGTTGCGCCGTACAGACGCACCAATGCCAGCTCGATCTCCTCGTGCCCCGGCCAGCCGCGCCGCTTGCCCGGTTCAAGCCCGAACACCGAGTCGATATAGTCGGCGTAACGGCAGAGGCAGTCAAGCAGTTTGCGTTTTCCCAAGGCCTCGTAACCGGCGACGGCGGCTTCGATCAGATGCCCGGCGCAATACAGTTCGTGCTGCATGGCGAGGCATTTCCAGCGTCCGTCGGGTTCGACGGTCGTAAAGTGGGTGTTCAAATAGCCGTCCGGCTGCTGAGCTGAAACCACCAGATCGACCCATTCGTCATAAACCCGTTCAAGTCCGGCGTCCGGCTTGAGCGCAAGCGAATAGGCCATGCCCTCCATCACCTTGGCCACATCGGAATCCCAGAATACATGCGGCTGGTTGGGCATACCCGGCTTCCAATTAAGCTTGAACGCATCGATCCTGCCGGTGTCAACACACTGACGCATGGCGGTCGGAATGGTCACTTCGAGGCATTTTTTTATTCTTGGAGCAAAAAACGGATCGGCCGGTTTTACGCTGTTGAAAAAGGCACTGCGGTAAACTTCCTGCATGATCGGGTCTCCTTTTTTGGCTTGACATACAATACACCGACTTGCAAATATCATCAAGAATACTATCTTATATAAAAAGGAGACAAAAAAGCATGTCAATGCGAATATTCAACGCCGGCTGCTTCGTGTCGCGCGGTCGCGGCCGCCACCCGGAGCGGGTGATCGCGAGCGACGAATTGATCGTTGTGACGCAAGGCCGGCTTGAGATGTTTGAAGATGACCGCATCTGGCGGCTCGAACCCGGCGACTGGCTGCTGCTCCGTCACGGCCACCGCCACGGCGGGATCAACGATTATCCGAAGAACCTGTCGTTTTTCTGGATTCACTTTTTAGACGAAAACGGTGATTTTTTCGACGCGCTGCCCTGCCACGGGCACGCGGCCGGGAATTCGCCGCTGGCCGAATATCTGCGGCTTTTCCTGACCGAGCAGACGGTCATGCCGCCCGATGCGGAGGCGCAGTCGCATCTGTTTTCGCTCATAACGATTGAACTCGGTCGCTCGGCGTCAAACCCGTGCGCCACCGCCCCGGTTTCGCCGACAGCCCGGGCGGCGATGCGCTATCTTGAACTGCATCGGGATGAATCGCTGACCGTCGCCGGGCTGGCCGACATTCTCGGCTGCAATATCGCATATCTCGGCCGCCTGTTTCACCGGGTTTACGGGGAAAGCGTCTCCGGCGCGCTCAACCGGCTGCGGGTGGAAAAAGCCGCAGGCCTGCTGCTGTCAAGCCAGCTTTCCATCAAAGAGATCGCAACCGGGTGCGGCTATGCGTCGCCACTGTATTTCCGGCGGCGTTTTGCCGGGCGTTTCAATATGACGCCTGGTCAATACCGCCGTATTCACACCCTCGGGCACCGCAACACCGAGTAACGCGTCAGGTGACAAGTCCGAAAAAGGCAAAAGGCAAAAGCAAAGCGTTGCCGACCAGCTTAAACGGAGCGGCCACCCCTTGCACGATGTCGTTGACCCCTCCGGAAAGCATGCCGAACGGAGCCCCCAAGGTTGACTCCAGCACGCCGAGCGGCAGTTTGAATACTTCAATAAGGTTGACGCCCATGCGCAACATCTGCGCGCCGCCCGCCTGAATACCGCGAATCACAAAAGGCGTGGCGATCTCGGCGGCCCGGATTGCCATGGGGGCTAAAACCGCAATGGTGACCGGGTCGATCGCCTCCGCCCGAGGCATGACCGACGGCAGAAAAAAGAGTCCGGCAATCGCCGCAATAATCACAAACTTTCTCATGGCAGAGTAATATAGCCGATTATTTCGTCTTGGCAAACCGCAAGATCACAAAAGCGAAAAAAAACATAAATTCCAGCCGTCAACCGGTTGCCCGCGCCGGCGCACCAGCCGATCCCCCGTCGAATTCGTCGGCCCCACCCCGTTTTTACATCGATGCGGCGATTACACGCATTTTTACCCGGCCGACTGCTTGTAAAATCGCACAGGAAGGTTTATTTTATTATTTGACAGGAAAAAACCGGAACGATAATTGTATGGTTTTGAGTTCGTACATGTTTTGTTGTTTCTTTTTGCCGATCGCACTGTTCTGGTATCATGCATCGGCGCATCGGCGTAAAAAACCGGTGATGACGGCATCAAGTTATTTTTTAAACGACTGATGGTGAAGATTCCGGTTATAAGGAAAAAGTAGATGAAACGTATTCTGGTTACCGGCGGCGGCGGATTTCTTGGCTCGTTTCTGTGCGAGAGCCTGCTTAATCGCGGCGATGAGGTGATCTGCCTCGACAACTTCTTCACCGGCGACAAACGCAACATTTATCACCTGCTCGACGAACCGCGTTTCGAACTTCTCCGCCATGATATTACCGTGCCGCTGCGGCTCGAAGTCGACGAGATCTACAACCTAGCCTGCCCGGCGTCGCCCATCCACTACCAGCGCGACCCGGTGCAAACCGTGCGCACTTGCGTTCACGGGGCGATAAACATGCTTGAGCTGGCCAAAACCCTCGGCGTAAAGATACTTCAGGCCTCGACCAGCGAAGTCTACGGCGACCCGTCGGTGCATCCCCAGCCGGAGAGTTACTGGGGCAATGTCAACCCGATCGGGGAACGCGCCTGCTATGACGAGGGCAAACGCTGCGCCGAAACATTGTTCACAAGCTACCGCCGCCAGTGGGACATGCCGGTCAAGATCGTACGGATATTCAACACCTACGGTCCGCGCATGCACCCGCATGACGGCCGGGTGGTCAGCAACTTTATTTTGCAGGCCTTGAAAGGCGAAAACATCACGGTCTGCGGCGACGGCAATCAGACCAGAAGTTTCTGCTACCGCGACGATCTTATCGACGCATTGATGCGCATGATGGCCACTTCATCCGAAGTAACCGGGCCGGTCAACCTCGGAAATCCGGTCGAATTTACCATGCGCGAGCTGGCCGAGCTGGTCATCGAATTGACCGGTTCGAAATCCAAAATAGTCTACATCAAACTTCCCGACGACGACCCGCGCCAGCGCAAGCCCGACATCGGAGAAGCCAGACGTCTGCTGGGGTGGGAGCCGACCACCCCGTTGCGGGACGGCCTGAAAAAAACCATTGCCTACTTCGACGAACTGTTGAAAAGCAATGCCGAATATTGTCAATAAAAATCATTGGAGGTTTGTTATATGATTAAGAACATCGTTTGCATCGGGGCCGGTTATGTAGGCAGCCCGACCATGGCGGTCATCGCCGACAAGTGCAGTGAATTCAAGGTGACGGTAGTTGACATCAACGAACAACGCATCGCCGCGTGGAATTCCGACAAACTTCCGATATACGAGCCGGGACTTGACGACGTGGTTTTTCGCAATCGCGGCAAAAACCTCTTTTACTCGACCAACATCCCCGACGCCATACGGGAAGCCGACGTTATTTTCATAAGCGTCAACACCCCGACCAAGACTTTCGGCACCGGAGCCGGGCGCGCCGCCGATTTGCAGTATTTGGAAAAAACCGCCCGCAGCATCATCGAATATGCCGACTCCGATAAGATCGTGGTCGAAAAAAGCACGCTGCCGGTGCGCACCGCCCAGGCGGTCAGCCGGGTGCTCAACTCCAACACCAAGGGGTTGCATTTCCAGATCGTCTCCAACCCGGAATTCATGGCCGAAGGCACGGCGGTCAACGACCTGCAAAAGCCGGATCGCGTACTGATCGGCGGTCTGGAAACCCCGGAGGGGCGCAACGCGGTCGAAACCGTGGCCGGCATCTACCGGCACTGGGTGCCGGGTGAACGCATCATCACCACCAACCTTTGGTCAAGCGAACTTACCAAGCTGGTGTCCAACGCTTTGCTGGCTCAGCGGGTGTCGTCGATCAACAGTATTTCGGCACTCTGCGAGAAGACCGAAGCCAATGTTGACGAAGTGGCGCGCGCCGCCGGGTTCGACAGCCGGATCGGAAGCAAATTTCTCAAGGCCAGCATCGGCTTCGGCGGATCGTGCTTCAAAAAGGACATCCTCAATCTGGTCTATCTCTGCGGATATTACGGTTTGCCCGAGGTGGCTTCCTACTGGGAACAGGTTGTGGCGATGAATGACTATCAGGCCTCGCGTTTTGTCGGCAACATGCTCAGCGCCATGTTTAACACGGTGGCCGACAAGAAGATCGCGGTGCTGGGTTTTGCGTTTAAGGCCGACACCGGCGACACCCGCGAGTCTCCGGCTATCGCGGTTTCGAGAATGCTGCTGGCCGAACGCGCCCGGGTCGCGATTCACGACCCCAAGGCGATGGTCAACGCCCGGCACGATCTGGCCGATGTTGAAAATGATGTTTTGTTTTGCGAAGACCCGTATGAGGCGATCAAAGGAGCGCATGCCATTGCCCTGCTGACCGACTGGAAGAGCTTCCGCGAACTCGACTTCAAGCGGGTGTTTGAGATGATGGAAAAACCGGCGTTCATTTTCGACGGCCGCAATTATTTGGATCACGACATGCTGTATAAGCTCGGATTCAACGTATATGGCATCGGCCGCAAACCGCTCACCCACTTCTAAAGCATAGCCAAGATGAGACCGGACGAGATCGGCGCGGCAATAACGCTTTTGGGGCGCGCCATCAGAAACGAGCTTCCCGACGAGGCGACCGGCGAAGAATGCCGACTGGCTCAGGAGTTCGGCTTTGCTCCGCTGCTGTTTTTCAGGCGGCGGGGGCGGTTGCCGGAGCCGTTTGCGACCAGTCTGCGCGGCGTCTACCGGGCGCGTTCGCAACGCATGATGCCGATGGGTTTTGCGCTTAAAGAGGTGGAGGGCGTCCTTGACGGAGCCGGGGTGCGCTATCTGCCGATCAAGGGAGCCGCTCTGCTGAAAATGGCCACCTACCCGGATCAGGCGTTGCGGGCCATGTGCGATCTGGATTTTTGGGTGCATCCCGATGACTGCGGCAAGGCGGCCAATCAACTCAAGTCATCCGGCTGGAGGGTGCAACAGGCCATACGAAACGAGC
>JAQVVK010000177.1 GCA_028698975.1 Victivallaceae bacterium | reverse complement strand
CGCCTCATAGAAAAATTCAGTCTGCAACCTGTCCGCTTCCAAACGTGCAAGTTAATCGCCATAAGTTACACGCTCAAAGCAGAAACCGCGAATGTCAGCTATTTATCATACCATCTCCTTTTGAATATTCTCTATCGCGTTGCCACGGATAAATTCCACCTTTTCAACTATTTCATCTACTGTTGATTCAATGCTCTTGTTGGAGTCCGTCGACTGCTCATCGGTCTTGTCCATTATTTGCACCTTATATTAGTTTTTTTAATTAACTAATATATTATTATTCGTTAATTTTAAAATGCAAATATATTTCATGTCAAAAGACTAAAAAAACGCTATTTTAGCCTTTATACAGTGATCTTCCGTGAAGATTCGGCCAAAATCTGATTTTAAAAAAAACGCCGCACATTTGAAGTGCGGCGTTTTTCAGTAAACAACCAAGATCAGTGCTTTTTATACCCGCATTTCGGGCATGCACCATTTTCATCAAGAGCGATACCGCACAACGGACAACGGTCTACCGTGCCGGTGGGCTTGTACTCCTGACAAGCTGCGTTGACTCCGCTGGTGAAGGTGATTTTGGCGATGTTAAGTTTGTCTTTCAACAAATCGTAAACGATCTTGATCATTCCTTCGACCGTCATCGTCTCCTTGGTGACCACCAGACGGCAGTCCGGATACGCGGTTGCCAGCTCAGTCATGAACGCTGCGCCCTTCATGGTATTGGTCGGCGCACCGTTCTTGATGCCCTGCGCCTCGTAAACACCCAGAACCGCCGGCAGCAGCGGGTCGTCTTCCCGCAAAATAAGCGCGTGATCGAAGTTTTTCAGCAACGCCCAGGCCGTTTTCTGAATCTCATTGCACGGAAAAACCATATTCACCCCGGTATTGATCGAGTCTTCAACCTCAATCGTCAAAACCCCGGTGTGGCCGTGCAGATACTAAGCTTCGCCCTTGAACTTGTAGAAACGGTGCGCATACTGGAGATCGAACTTGGCAAAACTTCTCATTTTTCAACTCCTGTTTTGGTTTTGGAAAGTTTAGCGAACACAACCCTGTAAATTCGTCGTTACAACTCTTGGTTTAGTGACTATACCATTAAGATAATGCTCTGCAGGAATAAATCAAGTCGGAATTGACCAAAATAAGAATAATATTAGTTATTTTTATCAAATTCATGCGATTTCAGGTGTCGCCACCCTGTTTTCAACCATTTTTGCCGCAGCTTGACTTCGGCATGATTAGTCGGCTATGCATAATCGACTAACTATAGATCTCATATCGACGCCCTCGTGTTTCAACAGGCGAATTTTTATATCGATCGGGCCGGAGTACCCAGTCAGATTGCCGCCGGCTCCGATAACACGATGACACGGAATGATGATCGGAATGGGGTTGTGTCCGATCGCGCCTCCCACCGCCTGCGCGGACATCGCCCTTTTGTCAAAGAACTGTGCCGTTTTAAGAGCCAGCGCACCGTAAGTAGTGGTTTCTCCGTAAGGTATCTCCAGCAAAAACCGCCAGACCGCCTGCCGGAATTCGTTTCCGTCCGGAGCAAGCGTGAGGGCGTCGGGCGATGGCCGCCGGCCCTCAAAATACCGGTCAAGCCACTTTTTGCCCTTGACAAAAACAGCTTGATCGTCATCGACCAGAAAACCGGGTGGTGTCTCCGCGTGGCTCCCCCCCTGCCCGGCAAGCCGCAGCCCGACAATGCACGCCCCGGTGCCGACCAGCGTGAGTCTTCCGACCGGAGAATGGTAATCACTCAAATAGTACATCGCAATATTACCCTTGAGGCCGTTGTGCCGCTTCCTGAAACAGCCGTAAAACACGGCATGTCAGAGTAGAGTAACCGACTCGCGGAATTACCGTGCGAACTCAAATCAAACGCCATTTCGCCCGGAATATCAGTGAACCCGTATTTTAGATAGACCGGGTGGCCGGCGTCGGTCGCGTTTAAGAGACACCTGCCGCACTTCAACTCCCGCGCCGTTTCCACCAGACGCTCCAACAGCATCGTCACCACGCCGCGCCGCCGGAATGCCGGGCGCGTATACATATTGGTGATATAACCGACACGGCCGCTCGGATTGCCATGCGTCGGCGGATGCAACTGAATGCACATTCCAGAACTGGCCACCGCCAGCTCGCCATCCCACGCGATAAACGACACAAACGACTTGTCGGCCAGACGCTCCCGGAAGAATCTGAGGTTGCACTCAAAAAATTCCGGCTTCGGGACTCGAAATGTCCCCTTGTCGCGCTCGTCCTGCATCTCACCGCGAAGTTCGGCGAGGATTTCGGCATCTTCCGGCACCGCTCTGGTAATGGTAAACATCTCTATATCGTTTCCTGAAATCGTCACATATTTCAAGTTACCCGGACCGTCGATTATTCAGAGCATAACCGACTTAAGATTTACGGGTTTTCAAGCACGCTTCGATGAACTGCTCGATGTCGCCATCCAACACGCCGGCCGTATCGCTGGTCTGCACCTCGGTGCGCAAGTCCTTGACCATCTGATACGGCTGCAAAACGTAGCTGCGGATCTGACTGCTCCAGCCATTCTCCTTTTGCTCGTTGCGCATGGCGTTGGCCTCGTCGCGCCGCTTGGACTCCTCCAGCTCGTACAACTTGGCTTTCAACATCTTCAACGCCGCCGCCTTGTTTTTGTGCTGTGAACGCTCATTCTGGCAGCACACCACCGTACCGGTGGGCAAGTGCGTAATACGGATCGCCGAGTCGGTAGTGTTGACGTGCTGGCCGCCGGCTCCGCTTGACCGGTAGGTATCAATGCGAAGTTGCGACTCGTCGATCTCGATGTCGATATCGTCGTTAAGCTCGGGGAACACCTCCACCGACGAGAAACTGGTGTGCCGGCGCGCATTGCTGTCAAACGGCGAAATCCGCACCAGACGATGCACCCCGCCCTCGCTCTTTAAGTAGCCGTAGGCGAACTCGCCCGAAATCAACAGCGTCACGCTCTTGATACCGGCCTCGTCACCGGGCTGAAAATCCATCAACGCGTCTTTCCAGCCGCGCCGCTCCGCAAAACGGCGGTACATGCGCAGCAGCATATTGGCCCAGTCGCACGACTCGGTGCCGCCCGCTCCGGCGTGGATCGAAAGATAAGCACCGCAGCGGTCAAACTTGCCGGAGAGAAAACTTACCACCTCCAGTTTGTCCATCGACCTTTGCAGCCTCTGAAAAACCTCCTCGCTCTCGGCCAGAAAATCAGCGTCCTCGGCGGCCAGCTCCAGCCCCACCGAGAAGTCGTCAACCTCTTTTTCCAGCTTGCGAAACGGCTCGACCACATTACGGCAGCCGGACAATGAGTTGACCGTGTTTTGGGCCGACTCCTTGTCGTTCCAGAAATCCGGGGCGGCCATAGTCGCCTCCAGACCGGTGATCTTCTCCTGAAGTTCCGCGATCTTGAGAAAGGTTCGGAGATGCTCCAGGCGTTCGCGCAGCAGCGTTTCCTCCTGGCGCAGTTCTTCGAGCGTCAGCATTTCTTGGCATCCTCCAGTTTCCACATATCGTCCAGCAGATGCTGTATCTCGCCCAGACAGGCACCGCAGGCGCCGCCCGCCTTGCAATAATGGGTGATGTCTTCGGCCTTATGCAGTTTATTTTCTTTAGCGACCTTGAGTATCTTGACGTCGGTGACGCCAAAGCATTTGCAAACCAGCTTGCCTTCGTGCATTTTATCCTTTTCAAACGGATTCGGTGTGCCGCGATAATCGGCGATGGCGGCCTGAAGTGCCTCCATACCCATGACCGAACAGTGCATCTTGGCTTCGGGCAGCGAACCGAGCAATTTGACAATGTCCTGATTGGTGACCTTTTCGGCCTCCTCCAGCGTCATGCCCTTGACCAGCTCGGTCAACGCCGAACTCGACGCTATGGCCGACGCGCAGCCAAAGGTCTTGAATTTCACCTCGGCGATCCGCCCGTTCTCGTCCAGCTTGAAAGTCAGCTTAAGCGCGTCGCCGCAGGCGGCGTTGCCGACTTCACCGGTGCCGTCCGGAGTCTCCACTTCGCCCCCATTGCGCGGATTCAT
>JAQVVK010000028.1 GCA_028698975.1 Victivallaceae bacterium | reverse complement strand
CTGCAAAATGCAGGTCTCGGCGGCGTCGCCGCGACGCTGACCCAGCTTCATGAAGCGGGTATAACCGCCATCGCGACCGGTAAAGCCGGGGGCGATTTCATCAAACAGCTTTTTGACCGCGTCCTTGTCGCGCAGTTTGGCAAACGCCTGACGGCGGTTGTGAAGGTCGCCCTTCTTGCCGATGGTGATGAGACGCTCCGCAAAACTGCGGGCCGCCTTGGCCTTGACCAGCGTGGTCTCGATCTGACCACAGGCGAAAAGACTGCTCACCATGTTGGCGAGCATGGCGCGACGATGGGCACCGGAACGACCGATCTTGAAAGTATCTACTTTGTGACGCATGATTACTTGTTCTCCTCAACTTCGGCGCGAACCCGTACCGATTCGGCTTCAAGAGCCGTCATCAGCCGGTCGCTGAAACTCATCCCGAGCTCCAAACCGAGTTTTTCGATTTTTTCCTTGATTTCATCCAGCGACTTCTTGCCGAAGTTCCGATACTTGAGCATACGGCTCTCGGTCTTGGTGCAAAGCTCGCCGACCAGCTTGATATTGGCACTGTTCAGGCAGTTCATGGCGCGCACCGAAAGGTCGAGCACCTCGATATCCTGAGCAAGCAATTTGAAAGTCTTGGTCTCTTCCTCGGTCAGTACCACATCCTTCTCCACCACCTGATTGCCCATGAAAGGCTGCAGGTGATCGCGGAGAATGCCGGCCGCCGCTTCCAGCGCGGCCTGCGGCGCGATACGGCCGTCGGTCCAGATCTCAAGCTCCAGACTATCCATTTCAGTCTCTTCGCCGACACGCGCGGCTCCGACCTGATAGTTCACACGGGTCACCGGGTTGAACAGGCAGTCAACCGGAATCGTACCGATCGACCGCGGCGCGGTGTTCTTTTCGGCGGGCAGGTAACCCTTGCCCTTGGAAATCTCGATCTCGGCCCGGAACGGTACCGATTTGTCGAGCGTGCAGATGATCTGCTCCGGATTGAGCACTTCGACCGTGCTGTCGCAGACAATGTCGGCGGCCGTGACCTTGCCGGCCTTGTCCTTGCGGATCTCAAGCGTCTTCATGCCGTCGGCATGGAGATTGAGACGCACGCACTTGAGGTTGAGCACGATCTCGGTTATATCCTCGACCACGTTTTTGAGCGAATCGAATTCATGTTTAGCCCCGTCGATGCGGACCGACGAAATCGCCGCGCCTTCGAGAGACGACAGCAAAACACGCCGCAGCGAATTGCCCAGTGTGTGACCGAACCCGCTCTGAAACGGAGCGGCGGTGAACTTGGCATAGGTGTCCGTCGCAGTGGCTTCATCCACCACGATCGACTTGGGCATCGGAAAACCGATTGCAGCAGTCATATATTTCCTCCTGATCTATTATGCTATATTCAGCATTATTCCCTTGAAAAAATCCGGAATCTCCCGGCGGAACTTCAGGCTCGCGGCAACTCGCCGCACCCGGAACCGGCCGGAATAAACCAAGCGGCGGCGTCAGACACGGCGACGCTTCGGAGGACGGCAACCGTTGTGCGGCACCGGTGTGATGTCTTTTATGACGCTGATTTCCATGCCGGCGGCGGCAATGCCGCGCACCGCGGATTCACGGCCGGCGCCCGGTCCCTTGATCCTGACTTCGACTTCTTTCATGCCGAGGAGCTGCGCCTTTTTGGCCGCATCGCCCGCGATCACCTGAGCCGCATAGGCCGTGCTCTTGCGGGAGCCCTTGAAGCCGTTCTTGCCGCCGGTCGACCAGCAGAGCACATTGCCGTGCAAGTCGGTGAAAGTGACTTTAGTATTGTTGAAGGTGGCCAGCACATAAGCTATGCCGGAAGGAATGTAACGCCCGGCCTTGCTGCGCTGCTTGCCGGCGGACGCGGTAACCGCCGCGGTATCTTCCGCCGGAGCCGCAACCTCTGCGGATTCGGTATTCTTTACTTCTTCTGCCATGATGATATATTTTCCTGATTGAGGCTTGATTTACTGTTTACGCCGCCGTGAGGCGGAGCCGTTTACTTAGCCAGACGACGCTGTGTTTTGTCGCGGATCGCGCCGATGGTTACGCGCTTGCCCTTGCGGGTACGGGCGTTGGTCTTGGTACGCTGGCCGCGCACCGGAAGCCCGCGGCGATGACGTATGCCGCGGTAGCAGTTGATCTGCTGCAGACGGCGAATGTCGGCGGACATGGTACGACGGAGGTCGCCCTCCACCAGGATGTCGTTTTGCACGATCTTGGTGATCGCGGCAATCTGATCAGGAGTGAGATCCTTGGCCTTGAGATCGCGGGGAATCTTCACCCGTTCGATAATCTCCAACGCCTTGGACGGACCGATTCCGTAAAGATAGCGGAGCGAGAATTCAACCCGCTTGTTGCCCGGAATATCCACACCGATGATACGAGGCATAATATTTCCTTGTCTGTTTTATGAAACTGGTTCTTGTAATGACTTCCGACCGGGATTAACCCTGACGCTGCTTGTGACGCGCATCACGGGAGCAAATCACCCGTATAGTGCCGTTGCGTTTGACGATCTGGCAGAATTCGCATCTGCGTTTTACCGACGCCCTGACTTTCATCTTTATCTACCTTTCTTCATGCAAGGTTGCATCTTTTGCCGAAAACACGACAAACCGAGCGTAACCCTCACTTGCCCGACGGATCAATCCGTCGGAAAAGAGGACGACACTAAGCTTGATAACTCCCACGGTAAGCGTTTCACGAGCGGTGGAAAGCGATATGAAACGTCTCCGCACTTTTTTCCGAACGTATTTAAAATAGCCCGTTTACGGGAATTTGCAAGTACGCCTCTCAACGTTTTTGCAAAAAAACTCCGTCAATGGCGCGCCTCGGCGTGTTTCGCCGCCCGTTTTGCCTGCAACTGGTCGATCAAAATGAAAAGTCCCGCCAGCAGCGTGCCGGAGATCGAGTGCCATACGCAACTGACCGCCGCCGCTATCGCCGCCTCGGGCAGCGCGGCAAAGTGTTTGGTCGCCAAATGGGTGGCCAATCCGGCGTTTTGCATGCCTACCTCGATCGAAATGGTGCGCTTCTTGGGCAGGTTCATGCCGGTAAAGCCGCCCACCGTATAACCGAGGATGTAACCCAGGCCGTTATGCAGCAGCACCGCGATAAAAATGGTCACCCCGGAGGTGAAAAAATGGCTGCCGTTGTAGGCGATCACCCCGCCGACGATGCACGCGAGGCCGATCACCGACACCCCCGGCATCAGCGAGCATATCTCCTGATAGCGCGACCGGCGGCCGAAAAAGAAGTTGGCCGCCGAACCCACCGCCACCGGGATTATCGTGACGATCAGGATCGACTTGAACATGCCGGGCGCGTCGACGTCGATCGCGCTGCCCGACAGCCAGAGCATCAGCATCGGCGTTATGAGCGGCGAAAGCAGCGTCGACGCGGTGGTCATGCCTACCGAAAAGGCGACGTCGCCCCGGCATAGAAAACTCATGATGTTTGACGATACCCCGCCCGGACAGCACCCCACCAGGATCATCCCGGCCGCGATGCCGGTCGGCAGATGCAGTGTTTTGACCAGCGTGAACGCCAGCAGCGGCATGATGGTGTATTGGGCGCAGGCTCCGATAAAGATGTCGAGCGGCCGCTTGGCCAGCACCTTGAAGTCCGCCGTGGTAAGCGTCATGCCCATGGTCAGCATGATTATGCCGAGAACGGTGGTCTGAATATCGCCTTTTACCCATTTGAAAAGTTCGGGTTTGAAGAAGGTGACGATCGCCACCGCGATGATAAATGCCGAGGTCTGGGTTGAGAGAAAGTGGCTTATCGCCTTGAGGTATTTCATTTTACGTTGACCGTGCCTTTGAAGTTAAATTCGTATAATATATCATAAGCAGGGTAAAAACTCAAGTCGTTTCACTGATCGAGCGTCACAATCCGCCCCTTACGCAAGACCGCGGTGATGGCGGGCGTACCCCCGCGCAGGTCGCCCGTGCCGCGTCTGGCCACATGGCCGTCGCCAAAGCCGCCCACCGCCCGGTCGAGGTGAACCAGCGACACCGCGCTGTTGAAAGCTGATTTACCCACCTCAAACGAAAAATAGGGCTTGCCGCTGTTTTCACCGCCGGATTCGGATATTTCGCAGTCGGCGACAAGCATCAACCCGGCGGGGTCGCGCATCCGGCCGAATCGGTAGGATTCATTGCAGGTCATTACGACCGGGTCGACCCGGTAAAAATCGCCCGCGGCTTCGGCGACACTCCGGTAAGTGCGGTAATCCCGCGTGAAAAGTCCGTAAACATAAAACCGGTTGTAGCCGGTCTCTCCATTGAGACGCGGATTTCCGGGACAGACCAGTATGTTTCGCGGCACATAACCATGCGACATGCCGGCGATCGAGCCGGTTATATAGTCGGAGTAGGGGCGGGCCGCCACCAGACGCGGAAACACGCCATAATGATCGTCAGTATAGGTTAGCATACCCTTAAGCAGCTCCGCTGTCTGCCCGGCGCACCTTGCCGCGACCGCGTTTTCCCGGGCGCGTGCGAGCAAGGGCAGCAAAAGCGCAAGCAGCACCGCGATGATCAGAATCGTCAGCAGCAGCTCGGCCAAAGTGAATACTTGCCGTCGCATGGCCGATTAATATAGCCGTTCACCCCGGCTTATTCAAGCGGACGCCGTCAGTTTGACGGGAAGGTGCTGCGGCGTTTACGGCGTATGCAGATCGAGTTGCAGCGCGGACAGCGGGTCAAACTTACCTGCTCCTTGCTGATGAACGAGTGATGGCAAATATCGCAGTGAAATAATCGGCCGTTGCTCAAATGCCACTCGTGACGCTTTATTCGCTGAAGCTCGCGCAGCCAGAGCACCGAGAGAAAGACCAGCCAAAGCGCCAACACCCCGAACAGGGCTTCGGAATAAGTCATGCCGATCATAATCCCGCCTCCGGTTCCGGCCAAAACACATAGAACACGCCGTCTTCAAGCCGTCCGCTGCGCCGCGCCCGGTAGATCGCCGTCAGCGCGGCCAGATCGCGCTCATGGTCGCCGCAGGCTTCGCGCAGCGTGATCCGGCTGGCCCGGGTATCGCCGACCGGCGTCACCGAGATCACCGACGGCCCAGTGCTTTTCTTGTTTGAGCGGAGCGGCGTCTCGACAACAACGCCTTCGGCGTCGCGCCAGCGGCCGTCTAATATCCGCACCACGGCGGGAGAAAACGACGGAGCGCGCACTCCGGTGATCGCATTGAATTCATCGGGCAGCCTGGGCGCGGCCGCCAGTTCACGCAACGGCATGACCGCCTGATGCGCCGGCGCGGCGGGCGCCGGAGATTTCGGACGGGGGCGGCGGTCGGTATAATCCCGCAACTCCGGCTCCGCACGCCCGGCCAGAAATCCCCGCTTGCCGTCGCTGCGGGAGAACTGCGCCGGGTCATTGACTTCAAACCAGATGTCGAACTTGCTGCGTTCATCGGGCGTAAGCCGGCCGGGGTCAAACAACATCACTCCGGCCCGGGTATTTTCGGTGCGCGGCGCGCTTTCCTCCCGGTAATCGGTCAAAAACACCAACAGCGCATGTACCGCAAGGGCGATAAACGCGGCCTCCAGACCGATAATGATTTTACTGCGCCGTTCGGAAATCATACTCCGGTGTCACTCCGTAAATACCACGCCGCCCTTGGCGTCCGGGCCGCCAACCACAATGAAGCACCCCAGCCCGGCCTGCTCC
The DNA here is from genome assembly GCA_028698975.1 of Victivallaceae bacterium. Lineage (GTDB taxonomy): Bacteria > Verrucomicrobiota > Lentisphaeria > Victivallales > Victivallaceae > Victivallis. The sequence goes on along the minus strand of JAQVVK010000028.1, from coordinate 10,528 downwards.
GCCATCGCCATGATTTCGGCCACCCGGCCGTGCGGCACCCGGCGGTCGGCCCGGATTGCCACCGTGGCGGTACGCGAGCGGCCGCGCACCAGATTGAGTTCCTGTTTGAGCGACTCGGGGTCAAGCTGGCGGTCGTTAAAGTAGATCATGGCCTGATCCGGATTGCTTGCCACCGGGCAGAGCGTTATGATGTGCCGCTCCATATCCAGCGACGCGGTGGGGCGCACCTTGGGCAGCGTGACATTGATGCCCGACACCCGCACAAACGACCCCGAGAGATAGAAGAAAAGCAGGAGCAGAAACATCACATCGATCAGCGCGGTCAACTCGGGAAACCCGGTGAACATGCGCAGCCTTGTGACGTAGCGGCGCCCGCCTTGTCCGCGCTGGATCATTTGCCCGCCTCCGTTGGCTGCGCTGCGGCGCGGGGACCTTTGCGTTCGAAAAACGAAACGATTTCGAGCGCGGCCTTTTCCATGTCAAGCGTTATGGAATTTACCCGCATGACCAAATAATTGTGCGCGATGTAGGCCGGTATGGCCACCACCAGCCCGGCCGCCGTGGTGAGCAGAGCCATGTTTACCGAACCGGAAATACCGCTGGCCGACAGAAATTCGCTGGCTCGCACGATCTCAAAAGTGCCCATCATCCCCAGCACGGTGCCGAGAAAACCGACCAGAGGCATGACAAAAGCGATAGTGCCCAGCAGACCGACGTGACGTTCCAGCCGGGGAAGCTCCTCCAACGCCGCGTCGTCGATGGTCTGGCGAATATCTTCGTCGCCGCGCTCATAGGCCAAAATCGCCGCGCCGAGCAGACGCGCCACCGGCCCGGGGGTGTTGTCGCACAGCGTAATGGCTTCCACGAAGCCGTCGCGCCGCAGTACGTTGAACAAACCCTTGAAGAGTTCGCGCACGTTGATTTCAGCCCGGTGAAACTGAAACACCTTTTCCAGAAAAATATAGAGAGCCAGAATACTGCTCAACAAAATCACCCACATCACCGGCCCGCCATCGTGCATCAAACGAAGAAAAAGCATGATTATTGATTCCTTTTATAAAGATTGTATTTCTCCACTATCCGGGCGCGCTGTGCGCTGAAGTCCTCGGCTCCGTCAAGTTTCATCTCGTCGCAGCGGCGCAATATCGCCAGTGCGTTTTCCGCTTTGCCGCGGTCGCCGGAAGCCAGTTGAAGCCGCGCCGCCGCCGCCGCCGCCCGCGAAGTCCAGACCGGGTCGGGAGCAATGCCGCCGCGCAAAAGATCGGCGGCCAGATACACCGCCCGCTCGTAGGCGGCGCAAGCCGCCTCCGTGTCGCCGGAAAGTTCCAGCCCGCGCCCCAGCTTGTAAACGCTTTGAAGCCGCACCCGGGGATCGAGCGCGTTCACCCCCAGCTTGCTGTAGGCGGCCACCGCCGCCTCCATTTCGGCGCGGTCGAGCGAAATGGAGAAGATATTGAAGCGGCAGTCGGCGATGCGACCGGCGCAGATCTCGGCAAAGCCGCGTTCCGGGTTAAGTTCGGCGGCCCGGATGTAATGTTTGATCGCATCGGCGTAGTTGCCGCGGTCGGACTCCAGATTTCCGGCGAACAGCGCCGCTTCCGCTCCGTTCGGAGTGGTCGGGTACTTGTCGAGAGCCTCGCGGGCCAGCGTCAACGCCCGGTCGATGTCGTCCTTTCCGGCGGCGAGCCGTGCCCGGTCGATCAGGATTTCGGCGGTCGCCGCGTCGGATTTGCCGCGCGGCATCTTTTCCACCTCGGCCATAAGCTGTTCGGCGTCGGCGGCCTTGCCGGCGGCCCGCATGAAATCGGCCAGTTGCAGTCTGGCCTCGACCGGCACATGCGTGTCGGCGTAATCGCGGTCAAGCCGCGCCACCATCCCGGCCGCGGCCTTCCATTCCCCCGAGAAACAGGCCGACTGCAAGGCCATATAGAGCGCGGCGGGCGCGGAAGTCGACTTGGAATAGCGGTCGGCAAAGGCCAAAAATTCCCGCTGCGCGGTGGCAAAATCGCCCGCTACACAGGACAGTTCCGCGGCGGCGTAAGCGGCGGCGGCGGCAAATTCCGACTTGGGGAAATCGATTGCAAAACGTTTGTAGGCCTTGCGCGCTCCGGCAAAATCGTTTGATTTCTCGATAAGCAGCGCGTTATAATAGGCGGCGGCTTCGCGGTGTTCGGTACGCACCGCCCCGGCCAGTTGACTTGCTATCGGCGCGGCGGCCTTGAACTTGCGCTCCTCGATCAGTGTGCGCAGCAGCCGGAAACGGGCTTCATCGACCCGCGTCGTACCGGATGAAGCGGCGGCGGTGAAGTATTTTTCCGCCCGTTCGAAGTCGTGCAGTGCGAAATAATGTTCTCCGCCGGCCATGTCCGCCTCGGCCCGCTGCGCCGGATCGGCGGCGGTGGCGGCCATGACCGCAAGCATGGCTTCGACCTCCGCCCGGCTGCCGGGCAGGCCCGCCCCCTCGCGTGCGGCGGCAAAACGCACGCCGCCAGGCAGATGCCCGTCTTCGGCCATTTCACGGTAGCGGCCAAAGGCGGCGGCGGTGCGCCCGGATTCGGCCAGCAATCGTGCCGACCGCAGCAGCAGTTCGGCGCGGTCGGACGCATCCGGGAAAAATTCAAGATAGCGGCTTACCGCCTGATCGGTCTTTTCGGCGTCGGAGCCATTTATATTGATGAGTTCGCGCATGATGTTGCGCCGGTCGATGCCTGTGGCCGCCAGATCGAACGCCGCCTCCAGCAAGGTTTGAGCCGCCGCCATATCCGGCGGCGCGTTTTTCATCGCCAGAGCCGCGCCGTCGCGCGCCACCCGCGAACGGGCGTCGTCGCGTACCCCCGGATTCCGGGCCGGCAGCAGCTTCCACGCGCTTTCGAACCCCTCGAAATCGCCTTTTTTGATGGCGAGTTTGGCTTTTAACAGCTCGTAACCCGGCTTTTTTGCGGCGATGCCGCTGTTGAGCAAAAGTGCGGCGCGCTCAAACCGCCCGCCCTCGATCAAAGCCTCGGTAAGCGCATAGGCAATGCGTTCGCGCCACTCCGGCAGCGATGTGGTCGCCGCCGCCAGCTGATCGAGTTCGGTTATGACCGCCGCGGTGTCGCCCAGATGACGCTGCATGGCGGCGTGGGCGAACTTTGCTGCGGCAACCTCATCGGAAGTGAGGCCGGGGGTGCCGGCCAACCGATCGAAATACTCGGCAGCTTCGGGATATTTGCCCGCAAAGGCCATGATCTCTCCGGGCAGCACCCCGGCGGAACGGCTCGGAAACGCCTTGACAAATTCGCCCAGTGCCGCTTTCGCTCCGGTCTGATCGCCGGCACGCAGCCGCGCCGAACCCAGACGCAACAACAGCGACGCTTTGGCGTCGTCGTCACCCGCTGTACTCAACGCCGACGAATAAAAGCGCATTGCGTTGACGTAATCGCCCGAAGCGAATGCGTCGTCGCCCATGCGCTGCTCGTCCGCCGTTTCACCGGCAAGTACCAGCGGCGACAGCCAGACTGCCGCCGTCAGCGCGAGAAACCGCCATTTGTCAGAGAAAACCGCCATATTCGTCTTTTGCCGTCTTTGGTTTATTTTGCCGGATCGGTTTCGGCGGCGGCGGATTCATCCGCCGGCGTCTTGGCGTCATCGGGTTTGCCTTTGACCTTTTCCATTATCATGCCCATGAGCTTCGATTGAAGTTCGGGCGATCTGGCGATCAACTCCTTGGTCTGATCGCGCCCCTGCCCGAGCTGTTCGCCGTTGAGGCTAAACCAGGAACCGCGCTTTTCCAGCAGCCCGAGGTCGGTCGCCACGTCGAGGATCGAACCGGCTTTGGAAATACCCTCATTGTACATGATGTCGAATTCGGCCACCTTGAACGGGGGCGCCATTTTGTTTTTGATGACCTTGACCCGGGCGCGGTTGCCGATGATGTTGCCGGCCACGTCCTTGATGACGGTGGTCTTGCGGATGTCCATACGGATCGACGCGTAAAACTTGAGCGCGTTTCCGCCCGGAGTGGTCTCCGGGTTGCCGAACATCACACCGATCTTTTCGCGTATCTGGTTGGTGAACATTATGCAGGTGCGGCTGCGGCTGGCCGCTCCGGTCAGTTTGCGCAACGCCTGCGACATAAGACGAGCCTGAAGTCCGACATGCGAGTCGCCCATCTGCCCCTCGATCTCGGCCTTGGGCACCAGAGCCGCGACCGAGTCGATCACCAGCACGTCAATGGAGTTTGAGCGCACCAGCGTGTCGCAGATGTTGAGCGCGTCTTCACCGCAGTCGGGCTGCGAAATAAGCAGATTGTCGATATCCACGCCGATCTTGCGGGCATAGCCGGGGTCGATGGCGTGTTCGGCGTCGATGATGGCGCACTTGCCGCCGTTGCGCTGGGAGTTGGCTATGACATGCAGACAGAGCGTGGTCTTGCCGCTGGATTCAGGGCCGAATATTTCGACGATACGGCCCGACGGCACCCCGCCGACGCCGAGCGCGATGTCGAGCGCGAGACTGCCGGTGCTTATGACCGGCACGTCGGTCAGAGCCGCGCCGGTGTCGCCCAGACGCATGATCGAACCCTTGCCGAACTCCTTTTCGATCTGACTGATGGCTATTTCAAGACTTTTATCGCGATCGAAACCTTTTTCTTTTTCCGCCATGATGGTGATTCTCCTTTTGCGTTTAGATGTCGAGGTCTTTGACGCCGGCGGCGTATTTCTCAATATATTCGCGGCGCGGTTCGACCACGTCGCCCATCAGAAGATTGAATATCTGGTCGGCTTCGATGGCGTCTTCCATACGCACTTTTATCATAGTGCGGGTGGCAGGGTCCATGGTGGTTTCCCAGAGCTGCTCGGCGTTCATTTCGCCCAAGCCTTTGTAACGCTGGATCCGCAGACCGCTCTGGCCGTTGCCGCGCACGCAGCGAAACAATTCCTGAAGCGACGACGCTTCGACGTTGTTGATTTCGGCATTGCCCTCGGCGGTCACAAAATAATGCACGTCGCCCTTGTCATAGACCTGACGCACGGTGAGACCGTGCTTTTTGAGGTCTACGACCAGCCGGGTACAGTCTTTCGCCTCAAAGATCGACACCACGTCGATATGACGCTCAAGCTCGGCGCGCCGTTCGGCGATATCGGCGTCGGCCGGGTTCTCTCCCAGCGGAGCCATGCCGGCACTGATGCGCTGGTGCGCCTCGGCGATGTAAGCGGTCTCTTCCTCGGTCGAATACATGAATTTCGCCGTGGAAGTGCCGTCGATCTCGCGCACGGTTATGTGGCTTATCGGGCAGGCCCCGTCCGGAGTGACCGCGTCGAAATAGTCGGCCGGCTCGATACCGCAGCGGCGCAAACCGCCGGCCACATGCGACGACTCGGTGTAGAGGTCGATGAGTTCGCGCACCGTTTCCACCGGCAAAGATTCACCCTGTGCGTTGCGCACGGTGAGTCCGTCGATGCCGAGTTTTATCAGGTGGCGGTCAAGCTGCTCCTCGGTGTCGATGTACTGCCCCTTGTCTTTCTTGCCCTTGGTCACCTTGAAAAGCGGCGGCCGGGCGATGTAAACATAGCCCGCCTCGATCAGCTGCTTCATCTGGCGGAAGAAGAACGTGAGCAGAAGCGTGCGGATATGCGAACCGTCAACATCGGCATCTGTCATGATCACGACGCGGTGATAACGCGCCTTGGAAACATCGAATTCGTCACCGATACCGCAGCCGACCGCGTAGATGAGCGACTGAATTTCCTTGTTGTCAAGGATACGGTCGAGCCGGGCCTTTTCCACGTTGAGCAGCTTGCCGCGGATCGGCAGGATCGCCTGAAATCCGCTGTCGCGCCCCGACTTGGCGGAGCCGCCGGCGGAGTCGCCCTCGACGATGTAGAGTTCGCACTTGGAGGGGTCGCGGTCGGAGCAGTCGGCCAGCTTGCCGGGCAGCCCGATACCCTCGAGCGCGCCTTTGCGGCGCACGGTTTCGCGGGCTTTGCGGGCGGCTTCCCGGGCGCGGGCGGCCAGCATTGCGTGGTCGCCGATCTGCTTGGCCACCACCGGATTCTCCTCAAGATAGGCGGAAAGTTCTTCGTTTATCACCGATTCGACGATGCCGCGCACATCGGAGTTGCCGAGCTTGGTCTTGGTCTGCCCCTCAAACTGGGGGTCGGGCACCTTGACGCTGATCACCGCCGACAGACCCTCGCGCACGTCGGGGCCGGAGAGCGGCGAATCATTTTTCATCATCTCTTTGGTGTAATTGTTGATGGTGCGGGTGAGCGCGGTCTGGAAGCCGACCAGGTGCGAACCGCCCTCGATGGTGTTGATGTTGTTGGTGTAGCTGTGGACGTTTTCGGAAGTGCCGTCGTTGTACTGCATGGCCATTTCGACGTCGATGCCGTTGCGTTCGCGGTGGAAATAGATGACGTCGGGGTTGATCAGCGTCTTGTTGACGTTGAGCATGGAGACAAACTGCCGGATGCCGCCCTCGTAATGAAAGAGTTCGTTGCGCTTGGCGTGCTCGGCGTCGCTGCGCTCGTCGGCGAGACTTATGCGGATGCCGCTGTTGAGAAACGCCAGTTCGCGCAGCCGGGTGGCGAGGGTGTCCCAATCGTAGACGGTCATCGGGAATATCTGGCCGTCGGGTTTGAAGGTGACGCGGGTGCCGCGTTTGTCGGTGGGGCCGAGTTCGCGCAGCGGACTGGTGGTGACGCCCCGGGTGAAGCCGATCTCATAGGCCTTGCCGTCGCGCCACACCTCGACGTCGAGGTGTTCGGAGAGCGCGTTGACGCAGGAAACGCCGACGCCGTGCAGACCGCCGGAGACCTTGTAGGAATTGTGGTCGAATTTGCCGCCGGCGTGCAGTATGGTCAGCACCACTTCGACGGCCGGTTTGTGTTCGCCCTCGTGCATATCCACCGGGATGCCGCGGCCGTCGTCTTCGACCGAGATGGAGTTGTCGGCCTTGATGACCACTTCGATATTGTGGGCATAACCGGCCAAGGCTTCGTCGATGCCGTTGTCAACCACCTCATAAACGAGGTGATGCAGCCCGCGCACGCCGGTGTCGCCTATATACATGGATGGACGCACCCGCACCGCCTCGAGACCCTCGAGTACGGTGATCTTGCTGGCACTGTAGTCGGATGACACCTGCTGCGGTGCGTCGTTCTTTGCTTCTTCGCTCATTGGTTTACTTCCTTAGGGTTATATATGAATATTTGCGTACTATTTTACTGTCTGATATGGGGCTGCATGCGGTAGTAGGCTCCGCCCAGCTCGGTCACCGCGAATTCGGCGGCGGGGCGCGGGTCGAAGAAGCCTACCGAGAAGATGTCGAGATAAACGGCGCGTCCGCCGTCGTCGCGGAAGCCGGAAATGCGGCCGTTTTCCAGCGGTATTTCAAAAAACATGCCGCCGTTGTCGGAACTTTCCACCCGGAGGCAGCCGACCGGCTCCATACCGAGTTTGTTTGCGAAATTCTGCAAAAACGCGGCCAGTTCGCCGGGTGCGGCCAAGTCGCACCCGGAGCAGTCGTAAACGTCGATGGCGGCGGAAATGGCGCGGGCCGGGGTGGGCCCGGAGTTGAATCGTTTGCGCCACGACAGCGCATAACGCTTCTCGTGACCCTCGATCACCGGCACCAGCCGTTCGACCCCGTTGTTGCCGACGATGCCGCGGTTCATGATGCTTGAGATGATCCAGTCGCTGCAGCCGAGTCCGGAGGAGATCCCGGCCAGAGCGACGTCGAAATCGATGGCGTCGCCGCAGGTGAAAAGGTCGACCGCGGCGTAGTCGTGTTCGGGCCAGGCGTGGATGGCGAAGTGCGACTCCGAGATCACCACCACCCCGCTGACCCCCTGCGGCTTGAAATCATGGAAATCCGACGATATGACAGTAGCCCCCGATTTCCGGGCGGCGGCCAGCATTACGCGTTCTACTTCGGCGGCGTCCGCGAGAATGCGCGGATCGCAGTCATAGAACTCGGCGGTCAGATGACGGCCGAGGGCAAATCCGGTTTTATCCGGTGCGTTAGTCATAATAGCTGGATTCCTTTCGGGTTTGGCGGTTCAGTTGCGGGCCCCGTTGTCGGTATAGAGGTGGCAGTTTTGGAGCAGACGCTCCTGAAATCCCTGCGCCGCGAGTTCCGCCTTGTACTGGCGGAGCAGATTTTCATAACGCGAAGCCTTGGCCTTGAACCCGCTCATATCCGGCGGAGTGCGTTTTTCGAGCAGCGTCACCACCGCGCCGTCGGAGGTTGGCATCATCGCGGAATTTTCGCCCTCGCGCAAGGTGGTTGCGGCGTAGGCGGCGCGTTCCATGCCGGCGGGCGGCAGTTTTTCACCGGAAAATTCAAACTCGGTCAACTTGCCGCCGAGCTTGCTCATCGCCTTGAGGCGGGCGGGGCCGTCGGCAAGTTTGCTCAATGCGTCGGCCGCCTTGGTCGCCGCGTTGCGGGCGGCGGTGGTCGCGGCGTTGGCGGCGAAATCGACCTTCACCCGGTCGGCGACCTCCGGAAATTCGGCGTTGTGGGCGGGCGAACCGGAAATCCCGACGCCGATGTAAGCCCCGCGAGCACCTGAAACGATGTCGGTCACCGGGTTGTTGCCCACGGCGGCGCGGCAGAGCAGGGCCGCCATGCGCGGTAATGTCACCCCGGCGACCTTCTCGGAAGTCTCGGAAACCGAATTGATCACCAGAGGTTTGATTTTGTATTCGGCGGCGAGCGAATTCATTACCGACAGCCGGTTGGCGGCGGGTTGACCGAGCAGGGCATTGTAGGCCTTTTCGGAGAAGTCATAGGCGGCGATCCGGGCCATGTCGGCACTTTTAAGCTCGATCAGCTTTTCGCGCACCTTGCCCGCGATCTTTTCATACGCCGGAGTCTTGCCGTCAACCGCGAAAAGCTGCGGCGACTTGGTATAAAGCTCTTTTGCGGCCGCCGGAGTGGCTTCGGCGGTCGCCGCGGCGGTGTAGTTGTCGAACGGGAAAACAAAGAGCAGCCCCGACGCCTTGGCCTCGATCGAATAAGCGGCGCGGTTGCCGCTGAAGAACGCCTTGAGTTCGGCTTCGGTCGGATCGACCTTGGCCTTGAAGTCGTCACCCGCAAAACTCAATGCCGCCACCTTGTGCGCGGCGTTGATACGGCGGTACATCTGCTCAAGTTCGTGATCGGTGACGGCCGAACCGCTCAAGAAATCCTGACGCAGTTTTATCTTGAGCAGCTCCTTGCGGTAGGCGCGCTCGACGTCGGCGGCGGCAATGCCGAAATGCGACGAGGCGCGGCCGAGCATGTCCTTGTAGCGGGCGATGTCAAATTTGTAATCGGTCTGCAACGCTGGCGACGCGGCGATCAGGTCGGCCACCTCCTTGTCGGAAACGGTAAGCTCATGCAGCGCGGCGGCCCGGTTGAGGCAGACGCTCCAAAACGCCTCCTCCGGCTTGATCTCCTCGCCCTGACCTATGTAGAAATAGCGGAATACCGACATGTCGGTCATCTCCGAGCGCAATTCCTTGTCGGTGACCTTCTTGCCGTAAGCCACGCCCACCGCCCGGCCGCCCCAGCTGAACATGCCGTCCATACCGAACTGACCCGGCGTCAGAAATCCCAGAAATGAAATGATTATCACTACGGTAATCACCGCAAAAAGCCAACGCCCGTGACGGTGAAACATTGAGTTGAGTTTCTTGATGACCATGTTGTTTTTCCTTAAAATCTGGTTTCCGTTATTTTACCGTTATTTTACCGTTATTTCGAAACTTTGACCTTGATTGACGACGGAGTAAGCTGTTTTACTTCGATTTCGGTGCCGCCAAAGTAGCAGCCCACCGGCACGTCGTAAACACCCGGCTCCAAATACTTCTCCATATCCAAAAATGGACGCACCGCGGCTCTGGGCAACGTGGATACCGCGCCCTTGAGGCCGCGCAACTCGATTTCCACCATACCCGGCTCAAGCAGTTCGTAACGCAAATGTTTCTCGGCTCCGGGCGAGGAAAGCAGCGCGACCGGCACCGACGCAAAGCGGCGATCCTGATAATTCTTTTCGATGGCGACCTGCACCTGCACCGAGTCGTCTTTGGCCCCGATCAGAAGTCCGTGCGGATTGACCAGACGCGTGGAGTAACTGAAAGACTCGGTAAGCGCCGGGTCAAGCGGTATATCCTCGGTGGTCATCGACTTGAGGGCGGATACCGTTTTTTCCGGGCCGGTCACTTCGACGGTCTCCGGCACACAGCTTACCTCGCCGCGCACATAATCCGGCGACAGCCGGCCGATAAACGACGCTCTCACCGGCAGACTGCGGGTTACCCGGCGCTGCAATGAAAGCTCCAATACCCGGTCGCGGTCGTCAACGCCGATGACCTGTATGCCGTTGGTGCTGGTGAAATCCGCCAGCGCAAGCTCAATCCGGTGCGATTTGCCGCGGACAAACCGGTTTTCATCGACTTCGACCCGGCCCATTGGCTTGATGCGCGATTGCAGGTCGCGGCGGCTGCCCCGCACCGTCAACGTCACCGTGACCGGCTTGGGGTTGGCGTTGACCAGACCGGC
>JAQVVK010000027.1 GCA_028698975.1 Victivallaceae bacterium | reverse complement strand
TTTTCCTTTTTGCTGGCCATACCGGCGATAGCCGGTGCGACGCTGCTTGAGCTTCGCAAACTGTGCAAGGCCACCGACATGGCCTACATCACCGACGACATGACACTGTTGCAGCTGGTGACCGGCACGGCGATCTCCGCAGTGGTGAGCTTCGGAGCGCTGGCACTTCTCATGAAATTGATACGGCGGGGAAAACTCGTCTGGTTCGCGTATTATCTTTACACATTGGGGCTGCTGGTTGTCGCATGGCAGTTCTACACCATGGTAAAAAGAGGGTAAAATAATGAAACTCCTGTTTGTCGGAGCCGGCAAGATGGCTACTGCCATCGCCGGAGGACTGGTTGCCAACCAAGTTTTTCGGGCGGACGAGCTGGCCGCCTTTGACGTAAGCGAAAAAGCCGCCGCCGAATTCACGCGCCACACCGGGGTCGCCTGTTCGACCGCGGACTGCGCCGGGTTGGCCGCCAAGGCCGATAACGCGCTGCTGGCGGTGAAACCGCAAAACCTGCGCGACGCGATGAAAGCATTTGACGGCGCATTGGCCGGTAAAACGGTTATTTCCATCGTCGCCGGAGTGCCGATCGCCAAGATAAGCGAGCTTACCGGCTCGCATCGGGTGGTGCGCGTAATGCCCAACACCCCGGCCCTGGTCGGCTGTGGAGCCGCCGCGCTGGCCAAGGGGCCGGAAGCGGCGGATAGCGACCTCGAACTTGCTGAAAAAATATTTTCGGCGGTGGGGCTGGCCTTGAAAGTCGACGAGAAATACCTTGACGCGGTGACTGCGCTTTCCGGCAGCGGCCCGGCTTATGTGTTTGCCTTTATTCAGGCTCTCTCCGACGGCGGGGTTGCGACCGGTCTGGCCCGCGACACGGCGACCAAGCTGGCCATCCGCACAGTACTGGGCGCGGCCAAAATGGCGGAGGTCACCGGATTGCATCCTACGGTGCTCAAAGATCAGGTGACCAGCCCCGGCGGAACCACGATCCGGGCTTTGGAAGTCCTTGAAGACCGGGCGATGACCGGGGCGGTGATCGCGGCGGTCAAGGCTGCGGCGGAGCGATCCGCCGAGCTGGGGCGCGGCTGATGCAAAAAGAAAAGGAAATTGCGCCGGGTCTTCTCTCGGTGGTTATGCCGGTCTACAATGAATCGTCGTCGATAGAAGACATTGTGCGCCGGGTGCTTGCCCGGCCCGAAGTTGGCGAGTTGATCGCGGTGGACGACGCTTCGACCGACGATTCGCTGGCGAAACTTCGAACGGTTTCCGATCCGAGGCTGAAAATCATTGAGCAGGAGCAAAACCACGGCAAGGGCGCGGCGTTGATCCGGGGGTTCGGCGCGGCCTCGCGGCCGATTGTGATCGTGCAGGACGCCGACTTTGAGTACGACCCCGACGATTACCCCAAAGTAATTGCCCCGATTGCGGACAACAAGGCGGATGTGGTTTACGGTTCGCGCTTTATGAATATGCCGGGGCAAGTATGTTATTTCCGTCACGAGATGGGCAACAAATTTTTGACGTTTCTATCCAACATCTTCTCGGACATTCACTTATCGGACATGGAGACTTGCTACAAAGCGTTCCGGCGCGAGGTGATAGGAAATCTCCGGCTGTATTCACAGCGTTTCGGTATTGAAGTAGAGCTTACCGCAAAGCTGGCGCGTTCCCGTGAGCTGCGAATATGGGAAGTGCCGATCAGATACTCGCCGCGGCGTTACAGCGACGGCAAAAAGATCGGCTGGCGCGACGGAGTGGCCGCGCTTATCCACATCTTGCATTACAACGTATTCACCTCCGACGCAAAATGTTTTGTAAGGCCTTGGAAAGAGGTGCTCTGAAATGATTCAGACCGCAACTCTGACGCTGCTTGTTTTCAGTTGGGCGATGCTTGCCTTGGTGATCTGGTTTACATTGCGCACCAATCGCTTGCGCAGATCAGCCGAACAAAAGTCTTCCGAGTATGAGCGAAACCTTAAGGAGTCACGCGACCACACCTTTGATCAGCAGTGCGAAATGGCCGAAAAAAGCGTGCATCTGCTCGAACTCAAGGAATCGCTGGAGCAGGAGAAGGAAAAAACCAATGCGCTGCTGCGCAATATCTTGCCGGTACGGGTGATTGAGGAGCTTCAACGCGACGGCTTCAGCCGGCCGGTGCTGTTTCCCGATGTGACAGTGTTTTTTTCGGACATCGTAGGGTTCACCGGGGTTTGTTCAAGCATGGCTCCGGAAGAACTTATCGCCGAATTGAGCGACATCTTTACTGAATTTGACCGCATATTCACCGCTTGCGGCTGCGAGCGCATCAAGACCATCGGCGACGCTTATATGGCGGTGGCGGGGCTGCCGGAGCCGGCGGCCGATCACTGTGCGCGAATCCTTACCGCCGCAGGACGCGCCATGGCCATGCTCAAGAAACGCAACACCACGGCAAAACATGTCTGGAAAATGCGTATGGGCGTTCACTCCGGCAGCGTGGTCGGCGGCATCGTCGGCACCAAGAGATATATTTATGACGTTTTTGGAGACACAGTAAACACGGCGTCACGTATGGAGCAATTCTCCGAACCCATGCAAATCAATGTATCCGAATCGACCCGAAAAAAAGCTCCACCCGAATTTGATTTTACCATGCGCCCGGCCGGGGAAGTCAAAGGCAAGGGCGTCATGAACATGTATTTTTTCAATCCGAAAGAGGAGATCGGATAACTTAAAAATCCAAGGCTGCGGCAAATTGCATTGATTAGTCGATCATTCGCATTATATTGATCTATGATTTTCCGACGAAATAAGGAGATTATATATGGAAAGCAAAGATTTCAAGATAACCCGGCTCGGTACGCCGCGCATCAAAAGCCCGCTGCGCCGTCAGGATTTTGTGGCCGACGGAGCCACCGTCGCTTATGATACCGATGCAAAGGTGCTGACCAAATATGTCACTGACAATCAGGAAATTCCGGCATTTGAGCTGGCCGGTCCGCGTGAAAAGATTTTTCATGACCCGGCATGGAGCAAGGCGGCGATCCTGACCGCCGGTGGAATTTGCCCCGGACTTAACGATGTAATAAAATTTTTGACCTCGACGCTGATCCGCCACTATAAAGTGCCGGTGGTATACGGCATTCCATACGGCTACCGGGGGCTGGACCCGGCTTACGGACTTTCTCCGATTATGCTCACCGAGGAGATGACCGACGATATTCACGAACAGGGCGGCACCATTTTAGGGTCATCACGCGGCGGAGTTGATTCGGAAATCATCGTTGACACACTTGATCGCATGGGCATAAATCTGCTGTTTTGCATCGGCGGGGACGGCACCTCCCGCGGGGCGCACGATATCTCCATCGCCGCGGCCAAGCGGCATCTGGCCATAAGCGTGATTTGCGTACCCAAGACGATCGACAACGACATTGCGTTCATCGACAAATCCTTCGGTTTTGAATCGGCGGTGTCGCAGGCCGGTTTCTTCATCACCGGAGCGCATGCCGAAGCCAAAGGCGCATACAACGGCATCGGCTTGGTCAAGGTGATGGGGCGTGATTCCGGTTTTATCGCCGCTTATTCAACGCTGGCCAACTCGTTTGTGAATTATTGCCTGGTGCCGGAGGTGCCGTTCACATTGGAGGGCGACGGCGACCGCGCATTGCTGCCCAATCTTGAGCAACGCATGGCCAAGAAACACCACGCGGTCATCATGGTGGCCGAAGGCGCCGGACAGGATCTTTTTGAAACCGGCGGCGACGAAGTGCGCGACGCCTCGGGCAACCGGCTTCACAAAGACATCGGTTTACTGCTCAAAGACCGGATCAATCAATATTTCAAAAAGCGCAACATTGAGATCAATGTCAAATATTTTGACCTCTCATACACCATTCGCAGCGTGACCGCACACGGAGCCGACGCGGTATTTTGCGCAATGCTGGCGCAAAATGCGGTTCATGCCGCCATGGCCGGGCGCACCGACATGGTGATCGGCCACTGGGGAGATAATTTCACCCATGTGCCGATCGCACTGGCGACCGGGCAACGCAAAAAAATCGAGCTGACCAGCCCCCTGTGGAGCAGCGTAAAATCCACCACCTGTTTCTGAGGCGATATGAAAGCATCCCTGAAAAAGATAGCCGGGCTGATCGATCAGCTTATCCGCACCGATAACTTCCCGCAAACCATAAAACCGGATTATCTGCGCGAGGCGGTCATCGACTATCCGGTGCGGGGCGGCAAAAGATTGCGGCCGGCACTTATGGCGTGGTGCTGTGAAGCGGCCAGCGGCGACCCGGCGGCGACGCTTCATGCGGCGGCGGCGGTCGAAGTGTTTCATAACTGGACACTTGTACACGACGACATCATTGACCGCGACCTTACCCGGCGCGGAGCACCGACCTGTCACAAAGCACTGGCGGCCAAACTGGGCGAAAAATTCAAACTCAATGCGGCCGACGCCGAACGGGCCGGAGCCGATTTTGCCATACTTGCCGGAGATCTTCAGCAGGCGTGGGCATCGGAGTTGTTGCTCAAATCGGTTCAAGACGGGGTTTCCACGCCGATCGTCGCCGCGCTGCTGGCCAACATGCACAAATTAGCCGACAACGAATTGATTTCAGGCGAAGCCCTCGACGTCGAGTTTTCGCTCCGCCCCGCCGATACGATCACCATTGCCGAAGTCGAACGCATGATTTACCTGAAAACCGGCGCATTGCTGCGTTTTGCGGCGGAATCCGGCGCGATGATCGGCAGCGGCGACCCCGACCCGGCCGCGCCGTTGACCGCCACGCTGGGCCGGTTTGCCTCGCTGGCCGGAATGTCGTTTCAACTGCGTGACGATTTCCTCGGGATTTTTGGTGCAACCGAGTTCGGCAAGCCGATCGGCAGCGACCTCCGCGAAGGCAAAGCGACCATCATTCTGGCCGAAACGCTCAAGCGGGCCAATGCCTCCGACCGTGCCGTCATGCTCGGATTGCTGCGGCGCGACGCCTATTCGCAAGCCGATGTGGAGGAGGCGCGGCGCATTATGATCGAATCAGGCGCGGCGGCTTCGGTCGAACGGCGCATAGCCGACCTCGGAGACGAGTGCCGCACGCTTCTTATGACGATACCAAACGGAGACGGCAGGCGCAAGTTGCTGGAGTTCAACGACTACCTGGCCGAGCGCACGATCTGAGCAGGCGACATAAGGGCGACGGCGCCGGCAAACATTGCCGACGGGGGTCACTCGGAGTCGTTTTGATCGTACCACGCCGGGGTGATGCCCAGTTTCCCAATCTGATAGTGGATCACCCGGGGCGAAATGCCGAGATCGCGGGCGGCCGCCGACATGTTGCCGTTGTTGCGCTTGAGCGATTCAACGATCAACTCACGGGAATACGAGTCAAGCAAGGTGTTGAAATCGGCCTTGCCCTCCGGCAAAAGCTCGGTACCCGACTCCTGCCCGGTCTGAAGTGACGGCGGCAGGTTGTAGCTGTGAATACAATCGTCGGTAGCAGTAAGCACCGCCCGCTCGATACAGTTTTCCAGCTCGCGCACATTGCCGGGCCAATGATAACTCATAAGCATATTTATGGCCGGTGTGGAAAGCCGCTTGACGCTTTTGCCGTAACGCAGATTGTGTTTCTCGATGAAATGCTCGGCAAGCAAAATTATGTCACTGCGCCGTTTGGCGAGATCCGGCATGACGATCGGAAAGATGTTCAGCCGGTAATAGAGGTCTTCGCGGAACTTGTGCTGCATCATAAGTTCCTCAAGGTTGCGGCTGGTGGCGGCGAGAAAACGCACGTTGGCTTTCAGCTCCTCGTTGCTGCCCACCCGGGAAAAAGTGCGCTCCTGTATGAATCGCAGCAGTTTGACCTGGGTCGAGGGCGACAGATCGCCGATCTCGTCCAGAAACAGCGTGCCGCCGTCGGCGGATTCCGCACGACCGATACGCCGCGAAACCGCGCCGGTAAACGCGCCTTTTTCATGGCCGAAAAGCTCGCTTTCCACCAGATTCTCCGGCAAGGCGGCGCAGTTCAGCGTGACAAACGGCTTGTCTTTGCGGTTTGACAGCCGGACAATCGCCCGCGCCACCAACTCCTTGCCGGTACCGGAGCTGCCGCGTATAAGACAGGTCGCATCAGACGGCGCAACCTGTTTGATAAGCTCATAAACCTGACGCATGGCGCGGCAGTTGCCGACCAGCTCGCCGGAGTCGCCTTTGAGCATACTGCGCAGTTTGCGGTTTTCGTCAAGCAGTTTCTCGCGCTCCTCATATTCCTGCCGACGCAGATAAACCGCCCCGGCAGTAATATTTCCAATGATTTCCAGCACCCGCATATCCTGTTCAAGATCGGTGTCTTTATCGACCTTACGGTCGATGCTCAATGTGCCGATGACCTGCTCAAGGTGAATGATCGGCACACAAATAAAAGCCGTCAATCCGTCCATCTTGCGACTGCCGGTGCGGTTGAGAAAGCGGTTGTCTTTGGAAATATCCGGGATAAGATGCGGTTTGCCGGTTTCGGCGACATGGCCGGTGATCCCCTCGCCCAGCGCGTAGGCTCCGCGCTGTTTTTCGGATTCGTCCAATCCCTGCGAAGCCTCAATGCGAAACACATCGCCCTGACGCAGCGTGAACGTGCCACGCAGCATTCCCATACGCAAGTTGAGCACATCAAGCACGTTGTTGAGCAACATTTCGATATTGGTCTCATGCACAACGGCGTGGCTTATCTCACGCAGCACGGTCAGATTGGAATCTCGCACTTTTTCTTCGGTCATATTTTATGTTTTCCTAAAACTTCGCCTCGGCGATCCTTCGCACCGCTTCGACGGTACGCGATTTTTCGCCGAATGCGGTCAGGCGGAAATATCCCTCTCCGCATGAACCGAATCCCACCCCCGGAGTACCGACAATGCCGGTCTTTTCGAGCAGGGTTTTCGCAAAACCAAACGAATCGGCACCGTGCGGAAGTTTCCACCAAATGTACGGCGCATTTTTTCCACCATACACCGTAAATCCATTTTTTTCAAGGCCGGTTCTGATGATCTCGGCATTTTCCATGTAATAATCGATGACGGCATTGACTTCGCGCCAGCCCGCGTCGGAGTAAACCGCCTCGGCCGCCCGCTGGACGATGTATGCCACACCGTTGAACTTGGTACACTGACGGCGAAACCAGAGTTGGTTGAGGTTGACCCCGTCGCGCTCCAGCGACTTCGGCACCACGGCGAAGGCGCAGCGCAAACCGGTGAATCCGGCGGTTTTGGAAAATGACTTGAATTCGATCGCCACCTCGCGCGCTCCCGGTATCTCGTAAATGGTGTGCGGTATGCCGGGGTCGCGGATGTACGCGCTGTATGCGCTGTCATAAAGCAGCACCGCGCCGGTGGTGCGGGCGTAATCGACCCAACGGGTAAGCATCGCACGATCCAACACCGCGCCGGTCGGGTTGTTGGGGCTGCAAAGGTATATCACATCAACTTTGCCGGCCGGAAACTCCGGCGCAAAGCCATTGCTTTCACGGCATGGCAGATAGACGACGTTATCGAGGCGGCCGGCCATCACGTTGCTGTCGAGATAGACCGGGTAGACCGGGTCGCAGATCGCCACCCGCGCATCGGTGGAAAAGAGTTCCTGTATGTTGCCGACGTCGCATTTGGCTCCATCGCTGATAAACACTTCATCCGGCGAAATATCCGCCCCGTACGGAGCATATTCGCGCCGCACCGCCGCTTCGCGCAGAAATTGATACCCCTGCTCCGGCCCGTATCCGCGAAAGGCCGCAGGGGCGCCCATTTCGTCGGCGGCCCGATGCAAAGCAGAGATTACCGACGGCACCAGCGGCCGGGTCACGTCTCCGATGCCGAGCCGGATCACATCCACCTCGGGGTGGGCTGATTTAAATCGATCAAGCTCATCTTTCATACGGGCAAAGAGATAACTTCCCGCCAGCCGGGAAAAATTATGGTTGACCATGGACATTTCAGAATTTTCCTATATATTCGCCATTAAAGACTTCCTGAGCCGGGCCGGTCATGTAAACCCGCCCGTCGGTCTCCGAGTACTCGATCTCAAGTTCACCGCCGTCGAGCAAAACGCTGACATGGCGTGAGGTTCGTCCGGTGATAAAACCGGCCACCCCGGTCGCGCAACTCCCGGTGCCGCAGGCCAGCGTGACCCCGCAACCGCGCTCCCACACCCGCATACGCACCAGTTGGGGGCTGATGACTTCGACAAATTCGACGTTGGTCCCGGCCGGGAATTGCGGATCGGTTTCGATGGCGCGTCCCCACTTTTCCAACTCGATCGACTTGATGTCGGGTACAAAAATCACGCAGTGCGGGTTGCCCATGGAAACGCAAACCCCGTCAAGGGCGCGCCCGGGGACTTCCAACTTAACCCCTTGCGCCGGAGAATCCGGCACGCCGCTTACCGGGATATCCTTGCGAAGCAAACGAGGCAACCCCATATCGACCCGCACCGACTGGTTTTCGAGTACGCACGGGCGCACCGTACCGGCCAGGGTATGCAGTTCGAAGCTGTTGCCGGGAGCCAGTTTGCGGCGATGTATATACAACCCCACGCAGCGCGTGGCGTTGCCGCACATCTCAGGCTCGGTGCCGTCGGCGTTGTAGATACGCATTTCAAACCCGCCGGTCTCAAGTTTGCGCACCGTCACCACCCCGTCGGCTCCGATACCGAAATGCCGGTCGCAAAGGTGGCGCGACGCCGCCTTGAAGTCAAACCCGGGAGCGGATGCCGGTTCAACGATAATAAAATCGTTGCCCAATCCCTGCCATTTTGAGAATTTCATTTTGCGCCTCCCGTCAGATCTTCATAAATGCGTCGCGCCGTTTTCTTGCCGTCGGCAATGGCGCGCACCACCAGTGACGCGCCGTTGGCGGTGTCGCCGCAAACATAGATGCGGCGAGCCGGATCTGACGCAAGACGGCGGCGTTGATCGACCGCCAACCCCAGATCGGCGGCCAATCCGGCCGGGTCAACACCGGTAAACCCCATGGCAAGCAGCACAAGTTCGGTATCGATGACCCGGGTGGAACCGGGTACTTCGGTGAATTTCAGCGGCTTGCCCTCCGGAGAGAGCGTCCACTCCACGTCGCAGACTTCGACGCCGCACACCCGGCCGCCCTGCCCGATGAAGCGTTTGGTCGAAACATTCCAACGGCGTTCGCCCCCCTCCCGGTGACTGGAACTGGTGCGAAGCATATACGGCCAGAGCGGCCACGGGGTCGATTCCGACCGCTCCACCGGCGGTTTCGGCATGATTTCGAGCTGGAGAATGGTTGCGGCATGCTGGCGGATCGCCGTACCGACGCAGTCACTTCCGGTATCGCCGCCGCCGATGACCACCACATGTTTGCCGGCGGCCGAAACCGGAGTGGCGGAGAGTTCTCCGGCATTGACCCGGTTTTGCCCCTGTAAGAATTCGAGAGCAAAGTTTACGCCGCCAAGTTCGCGCCCCGGCAGCGGCAAATTGCGCGCTTCGGGCGTGCCAAACGCCAGAGCCAGAGCATCGACGCGACCGGCGATATAGCTGGCCGAAACATCGTGCCCGACCCGGGTGTCGCAAACAAAACGCACCCCGGCCTCCTCCATAAGTTTCACCCGGCGGTCAATCGCGGACTTGGCCAGCTTGAAATCGGGAATGCCGTAGCGCAACAACCCGCCGGGACGATGATGGGCTTCGTAAACCGTCACGTCGAACCCGTACCGGTTGAGATCGTCGGCCAACGCCAGACCGGCCGGACCGGAACCGACCACCGCCACCGTCAACCCGTTGCGCACCGGCTTGGCCGCCTGCACATAACCATTGCGGAAAGCGGTATCCACCACGGCTTTTTCGAGCTGGCGCACCATCACCGGCTGTCCATGCAGACCGCCGGTGCAGGAGCCTTCGCAGAGCGCGGGGCAGACCCGGCTGGTGAATTCCGGAAAGCTGCTGGTCGAGGAAAGGATTTCCCACGCCAGCTTCCACTCGCCGCGCGCCACAGCGGTATTGATTTCCGGGATCACATTTTGGAGCGGGCAGCCGTTACCGTGACAAAACGGGATACCGCAATCCATACAGCGTCGGGCTTGTTCGCCGAGTTCGGCAAAAGAAAGCTCGCGTTCCACTTCCTTGAAGTCACAGCAGCGTTGCTCGACCGGCCGGTAAATATCTTGTATTCTATCCATGATAATTTCTCCTTTGCATCAATTCATTTCCCGGCGGCGGTCAACCGCGGCGGCGTCTTCACTGGCCATGCGCCCCAACGCCTGCCGGTATTCGACCGGGAACACCTTGACGAACCGGGGCCGGGCGTTTTCCCAATCATCCAGCAGGGCGGCGGCGCGGGGGCTGCCGGTGTGATCGCGGTGAAGCCGCAAAAGCACCAGAAGTTCTGCCTCGTCGTCGGAGCCTTGCGGCACCGACTCCAAATCCACGGTGCCGACGTTGCAGTGCAGGTCGAAATCACCGGTTTCGTCGTAGACATAGGCCAGACCGCCGGTCATGCCCGCCGCGAAATTCACTCCGCAAGGACCGAGGACGGCGACCCGCCCGCCGGTCATGTATTCGCAGCCGTGGTCGCCCACGCCCTCGACCACCAGCGTCATACCGCTGTTGCGGATGGCGAAGCGTTCACCGGCCTGGCCGTTGATAAAAATTTCACCGGAAGTGCCGCCGTAACCAATGACGTTGCCGGCGATCACATTTTCATGCGGAGCAAACGTGCTCTGCGGGTCGGGCTTGATGATAATGCGTCCGCCCGACAACCCTTTGCCGACAAAGTCGTTGGCTTCGCCGGAAAGCACAAACTCCACGCCGGGTGCGAGGAACGCGCCGAAACTCTGCCCCGCGCAACCGTAGAAATCAACGTGCAGCGTGCCGCCGGGCAAACCGGCCGCGCCGTGACGGGTCACAACTTCGCCGGAAAGCTCGGTGCCGACGGTACGGTTGACGTTGGAGATCTTGCGCTCAATGGCGACCGGAGTGCCATCCATCACATGCGGCATGAGTTCGGGCAGAAGTTCGGCCCGGTCGTAGTTGTGCAACTCCTCACGGTGGTGCGCCGCGTCGAACCGGACTTCGCCGTCGCACACCGGCGTAAGCATTTTGGTGAAGTCAAGATGCTGCGCCTTGAAGAACTCTATCGCCCGGTTGACGCGCAGCAAATCGGCGCGCCCCACCGCCTCGCGCAGCGAACGCAGACCGAGGGCAGCCAGTTCGACACGCACGTCGGCGGCCAGCAGCCGCAAAAAGTTCTCGATATATTCCGGTTTGCCGGCAAAGCGTTTGCGCAGCTCCGGGTCTTGCGTCGCGACACCGACCGGGCAGCTGTTTTCGTGACACTTGCGCATCATTACGCAGCCGAGGCATACCAGCACGGTGGTGGCAAAGCCGAACTCCTCCGCGCCAAGCAAGGCCCCGATCACCACGTCGCGGGCGGTTTTCAGCTGGCCATCGACCTGAAGTTTCACCCGCGAACGCAGATTGTTGAGCACCAGCGTCTGTTGAGCCTCGGCCAAACCGAGTTCCCACGGCAGACCGGCATGTTTGATGCTCGTAAGCGGCGAAGCTCCGGTACCGCCGTCATGGCCGCTGACCAGCACCACATCGGCATGGGCTTTGGCCACACCGGCCGCCACCGTGCCGACACCGACTTCGGAAACCAGTTTCACCGACACCCGCGCCGCCGGATTGGCGTTGCGCAGATCGTAGATCAACTGCGCCAGATCCTCGATCGAATAAATGTCGTGGTGCGGCGGCGGAGAGATCAGCGTGACGTCCGGCATCGAGTGACGTATGCGGGCGATGAATTTATCGACTTTATGGCCGGGCAGCTGACCGCCCTCGCCCGGTTTTGCACCTTGCGCCATTTTTATCTGCAAATCTTTGGCATGACGCAGATAGTCAATGGTCACGCCAAAGCGTCCGCTGGCGATCTGTTTGATCGCACTGATCCGGTTTTCACCGTTGGGTCCGGCGATGTAGCGGGCGGAGTCTTCGCCGCCCTCGCCGCAGTTGCTCATGCCGCCGAGACGGTTCATGGCAATCGCAATAGCCTCATGGGCTTCGGGACTCAACGAACCAAGCGACATTGCGCCGGAAACGAAGTGTTTGACGATTTCATCGACACTCTCGACCTCGTCAAGCGGCACCGGGGCGACTTTGGCGAACTCAAACAAACCGCGCAGCGTGCAGAGATGATCGGCCTGATCGTCGATAAGGCGCGAATACTCCTGAAATTTCGCCGGATCGTTATTGCGTACCGCCTCGCGGAATGCGGCGATACTCGCCGGAGTCCACAGGTGGTTTTCGCCGGTCTGACGAAATTTGTACTGTCCGCCGTCCGGCAGAAGTTTTTCTCCGCGTCCAAAACGCTGTGCGTTGGCGGCATCGCGACGGGCGGCGGCCTCCGCCGCGATCTCGTCAAGGCCAATGCCCTCAATACGGCTGGCCACGCCGGTAAAATAGGCGTTGACCACGTCATGATTGAGGCCGACCGCCTCGAAATTTTGACCGGAGCGGTAACTGCGAAGCGTCGAAATTCCCATTTTGGACATTACTTTGAGCAATCCCTTGTCAACCGCCTTGATATAGTTGCCGCAAGCGGTGACCGGGTCGGCCGGGATTATACCCGAACGCGACATTTCGCTGACGGTTTCAAGCGCGAGATAGGGGTTGACCGCCGTCACCCCGAATCCGATCAATAACGCAAAGTGCATGATTTCACGGACTTCGCCCGACTGTACGATCAATCCGGTTTCCGGCCGCAACCCGGTACCGGCCAGCGCACGGTTGACCGCCGCCGCCGCCAAAAGCGACGGTATCGGGGTCAAGTGTTTATCCAGCCCGCGGTCGGACAGCACGATGATGCGGCTGCCCGAACGCACCGCGTCAACGGCGTCGGAGGCAAGTTTCTCCAGCGCGAGTTTCAGCACCGCCCCGCCGCCGCCGGCGGGGAAACCGATCGCCAGACGTTTGGAGGCGAACCCATCCACGCCGACCCGTTCCAACCGGGACAGTTCGTCGTCGGTGAGCACCGGGCGCGGAAGTTTGATAAGCCTCGCATGGCGCGGCGTTTCCGCTAAAATATTGCCCTGATTGCCGATGTAGGTGAGCAAACTCATGACCAGCTCCTCGCGGATAGGGTCGATCGGCGGATTGGTCACCTGGGCAAACAACTGTTTGAAGTAGTTAAACAGAAGCTGCGGGCGATCCGAAAGCACCGCCAGCGCGGCGTCGTTGCCCATCGAACCGATCGGTTCGGCGCCATTGGCGGCCATCGGCTTGATAATGATCTCAAGATCCTCGCGAGTGTAGCCAAAAAGCCGCTGGAGCGGCAGCAGATCGTCGGAGATTTCCGACGGGGTTATTTCGCTGAAAAGACCGTGCACGGATATTTTGTTTTCCTCGACCCAACGCCGGTAGGGGCGGCGGCGGGCGACATGATTTTTGATTTCCGCGTCGTTTATAAGACGGTTGTTTTCCAGATCGAGATAGATCATTTCGCCGGGGCGCAGTCTGCCTTTGCGCACCACCGAAGCCGGTTCGAGGTCAAGCACTCCGGTTTCCGAGGCGAGCACAAACAACCCGTCGTCGCACAGAGAATAGCGCGCCGGCCGCAATCCGTTGCGGTCGAGCATGGCACCGGCGTTTACACCGTCGCTGAACGCCACGGCGGCGGGGCCGTCCCACGGCTCCATGAGGGCGGAGTGATATTCAAAGAACCCCCGCACATCCCGGCCGAGATAATAGTTTTTGCCCCATGCCTGCGGCATCAGCATAAGCATGGCATGCGCCAGACCGCGACCGGAGGCGACCAAGAGTTCAAAGATGTTGTCGAGCGAAGCCGAGTCGCTCTGGCCTTCGCCGATGATCGGGAGAATTTTCTTGATGTCATCGCCAAAAAGTTCGCTGGCCAGATACGGTTCGCGCCCGCGCAGATGGTTGAGGTTGCCGCGCAGCGTGTTGATCTCGCCGTTGTGGGCAAGATAGCGAAACGGATGAGCCAGACTCCAAGTCGGGAAAGTGTTGGTGCTGTAACGCTGGTGCACCAAGGCCAGCGGCGACTTGAACAAATCGTTGTCGAGATCGGTATAGAAGCGATCAAGCTGAGTGGCCAGCAGCAGCCCCTTGTAGACGATGCTGCGGCACGACATGCTGCAAACATAGCACTCCGGCACACTCTTTTCGATCAGCCGCCGCATAACATAAAGTTTGCGCTCAAACGCGGCGGCGTCTCCATACGTGCGCCCGTCTATAAACAACTGTCTCATACGCGGCAGCGAACGGCGGGCCGCTTCGCCGATGGCCGATGGCACCACCGGCACTTCGCGCCAGGCGATCACCCGTGCGCCCTCGTCGGAAACGATTTTTTCGATGACCTGCTCATGGGCGGCTCCGCCGAACAGCATGGCCACGCCATATTCCCCCCGAGGAGGAAGCGCACGGCCAAGCTCGTGCCGGAAGAATTCATCCGGCATAGCCAGCAGCAGCCCGGCTCCATCGCCGGTGTTGGGGTCGCAGCCGACCGCGCCGCGATGCATCAGCCGTTTCAGCACGGTCATGCCCATCTCGACAATACGCCGGCTGGGTACATTGTTCAGGTCGGCCACCAATCCGACGCCGCAGGCATCGTGCTCGTTGGCGAAACTGTAAAGCCCGCGGTCGGGTCTGCGCCGCAGCGGGTTGGGTTGTCGCGTTGCTTCCCTTTTCATCTGTAAAACTCCTTATTTTATATGGTGTACGTATTTTTCCAATTGTAAAAAAGAACATCGTCGTGTATATTAAGCAAATAACATGCCAAGACAGTTTTGAGCTTGAGCAAGCTGCGGAGCAGCGGGTTGTTTTACAAAAACGTAAAAGCATTTCATTGCATTTTACATTTTTGTAAAACCATGAGCAAGGTTTTCGCGGCTGCCGAGTTCGGAAACAAGTTGGCACGAATTTTGCTTAAACCGGGGTAACGTTCTACGAAACCCAACCACGGAGGATTTGGATCATGAGCAATTTCAACCGGACAAATGCGGTAAGCGAAGTGGCTGCTCTCCGCGAATCGGCTCCCGAAGCGGCTCGGCCGGCGACCATTGACGGCTTTGGCGAAGACGTGTTCGGGCAGGAAGCCATGCGCGAGTATTTGCCCAAGGCGACGGCGGAAAAACTTTTCGCCACCATTAACAACGGAGCCCCGCTCGATCCGGAGATCGCCGGCGACGTAGCCCATGCGATGAAGCACTGGGCCATGGAGCGCGGCGCAACTCATTTCACCCATTGGTTTCTGCCTCTCACCGGCACCACCGCCGAAAAACACGACGCCTTTCTGGAGATCAAGAACGGCAAGGCTCTGGCGATGTTTTCCGGCAAGAACCTCATAATCAGCGAACCCGATGCCTCAAGTTTCCCCTCCGGCGGACTGCGCTGCACCTTTGAAGCCCGCGGCTATACCGCGTGGGACCCGACCAGCCCGGCGTTCATCAAACGTCACGCCAACGGCGCGACCCTCTGCATACCGACCGCGTTTTGCAGTTACACCGGGGAAGCCCTCGACAAGAAGACTCCGCTTCTGCGCTCGATGCAGGCACTCTCCAGCTCGGTGAAACGCCTGATGAAGTGCTTCGGCAAGCCCGAAGCCAAAGTTTCCATCACGCTCGGGCCGGAGCAGGAATATTTTCTGATCGACAAGAATTTCTATCTGCAACGCCCCGACCTGGTGCAGACCGGCCGCACCGTATTCGGCGCGCCGCCGCCGAAGCACCAGCAGCTTGAAGACCATTATTTCGGCTCGATCAAGATGCGGGTGCTCAACTTCATGAACGAAGTCGAGCAGGAGCTTTGGAAGCTGGGTATTCCGGCCAAGACCCGCCACAACGAAGTCGCGCCCGCCCAGTTTGAGCTGGCTCCGATCTTTGAGGAACTCAATCTGGCCTGCGATCACAACATGCTGGTCATGGAGATACTCCGTGAAGTGTCCGACCGGCACGGCATGGTTTGTTTGCTGCACGAAAAACCGTTTGCCGGCGTCAACGGTTCCGGCAAGCACAACAACTGGTCTATTTCGTACGGCAACATGAACCTTCTGGAGCCGGGTAACGATCCGCACCAAAATGCGATCTTCCTTACCGTGCTTACCGCGATCATCGAGGCGGTCGATCTTCACAGCGACATTCTGCGCGCCACCGTCACCGGAGCCGGAAACGATCACCGTCTGGGAGCCAACGAGGCACCGCCGGCGATCATATCGATCTACCGCGGCGACCAGCTCGCCGACGTTATCGCCCAGCTCAAAGAGGGCGCGGCGACTTCGAGCCGCAAAGCCGGAGCCATGCGTATCGGGGTCGATACCCTGCCGCCGCTGCCGCGTGACGCGACCGACCG
>JAQVVK010000176.1 GCA_028698975.1 Victivallaceae bacterium | reverse complement strand
CCCGGCGGTCGGGTTGAACAAATCCACCATCTCAAAATAAAGCACAATAAAGCAGAAATTTTTATCTAAAAAGTCCATCTTGAGCGGTGGACGGCTTTGTCCTATTGCAAAAATACGCGTTTGTTATATAATATAATCAAAAATTCGGGTGGTAAATCCGAACAATAGGATTTTTGGCGAGAACCGTGACCTTGATTGTGCGGTCCATCAAAAAGGGAATAAGAGAAGATGAAAACAACTATTCAATTGACAAACCAATCCGCCGGAGCAATCCGTCAGATCAACGGTGGCTGTCTTGCTCCTCCGATCAGCACGGAGAACGCGGGGCGCTCCCTTCGCAAATCATTTGCAGAACTGCATTTGCCGATTACCCGCCTGCACGACGCTCCGCTCGAAAACAGCGGCTTGAATCTGGTCGATGTGCCGATGATCTTCCCACTTTTTCACGCCGACGTGAACGATCCGCGCAACTACAACTTCAAGGCGACTGACGACTATCTGGCCAACTGTATTGCCTGCGGCACCGAAATATTTTATCGTCTCGGCGTCTCGATCGACCACAGCTATAATAAATATAACATTACTCCGCCGCCCGACACGGCAAAGTGGATCGAAATCGTCAGCCATATCATCGACCATTACAACAACGGCTGGGCAAACGGTTTTCACTACAATATCAAATATTGGGAAATATGGAACGAAGCCGAAGGCATCAACGGCGGCGAAGAACCCCATCTCCATACTATGTGGAACGCCCCGGTCGAGACTTACTACGCTTTCTATGTCGAAGTGGCGAAAGCCCTGAAAGCCAAATATCCGGATCTGAAGATCGGCGGCCCGTCCAACTGCCAATGGCACAAGCGTGACAATCGCTGGTATGGCGGAGAATTTCTCCACTGCGTCAAGGACTCCGGCGCACCGTTGGATTTTTACAGCTACCACGTCTATGCCAACAGCTTAAACTGGGTCTCGCAGCAGTTGACC
Organism: Victivallaceae bacterium; assembly: GCA_028698975.1. Taxonomy (GTDB): domain Bacteria; phylum Verrucomicrobiota; class Lentisphaeria; order Victivallales; family Victivallaceae; genus Victivallis. The sequence goes on along the minus strand of JAQVVK010000176.1, from coordinate 3,112 downwards.
GAAATCCGCGACACGCTGGATTCGCTCGGCTTTGAAAAGACGGAAATCCATATTACCGAATGGGCTTATTGCCCGGAGAACACCTTTGCCCGCCTTCGACTCAACGGCGGACGCGACGCCGCCGGGGTCTATGCGGAAAAAGCCTCCGTTTCAGCCGGTGCGTTCATTGCCTACGCGATGATCGTTATGCAGGAACTCCCGGTGGACATGACCTATTACTACACTGTTACAACGACAGCATGGGGATTGTACGACATATACAATCACCGTCCGACCAAGGCATATTTCGGGTTGAAGTCATTCGGCGACCTCGCTTATTTCTATTCCGAGCGCATCGAGATAAAAACCGTTGAATTCGAGGGAGAGCCGCTTTCCGACAAATCGAAAAACAACGATTTCGGTTTCGGAGCCATCGGCGGACGCGATGCCGACGGCAATCTGGCCGTGCTTGTGGCAAATTACCGTTATGGCGAGAGCCATGTCAAATTCGACCTCACCAGACTTGATAAATTCAGCCGGGCGGAACTTCTCTGCCTTGATGAAAATCAGGATTTGAGTGTCCAGCTTGCGCTGGAACCGGCAAGCGGGATTCTCGAATTTGAAACCTCCGGCGATTCCAGCGTGCATTTGCTGAAACTTTGGAAATAATATGCCGCATCGGTGGAAAGGCGGTTGGATCCGCACGGAACTCCAGGCCGATCCGGAGACAAAATCGGCTCCGGCTCCCATTATGCGAAAAGTTTTTTGGCTTGACGCCCGCCCCGCCCAGGCCACGCTTTTTTATTCCGGCCTCGGGTGGAGCGAGTTGAAGATCAACGGCAAGGCGCCGGACGACCGCGTGCTTTCTCCGGCGGTCATGCAATATGATATCCATGTCCCCTATGTGGAATATGATGTTGCCGAACTTCTTCACTCTGGAGAAAACACCATTGAAGTCCTGCTTGGCAACGGCTGGTACTCTCAAAACAGCGGCGACACATAGCACTTTGACAAATCGCCGTGGCAGCCCAATGCTTATGAGCCGGTAAAACTTCGCCTCGATCTTGAAGCGGATGGAGCGTTGCTGGCCAAGAGCGATTTAAGCTGGGAGTACGCGCCATCTCCGATCCGTTTTAATGAACTGCGCAACGGCGAGTGGTACGATGCGAGGCTGGAAGCCGCCACGCGTGAATGGAAGCAAGTCCGCTCCGCCACCCCGCCGCCCGGACGCATGCTGGTCGAAACACTCGAGCCATGCCGCGTCATGCAGACCTGCGCGCCGGTACATTGCCGCAGGATAGATGAATGCCGCCGCGTTTACGATTTCGGCGTCAACCTGACCGGCTGGGTCGAGATTTTGGTGAATGCTCCGTCCGGCTCGACGATTACGCTCCGGTATGCCGAAAGGATCAATCAGGACGGTTCAATAAATTATGAACATATTGCGAAATTCATCAACAAAGGCGAATTTCAACAAGACCGCTACACGGCTTCCGGCAAAGACGCGCCGGAGCGGTGGCATCCGCGTTTCACCTATCACGGGTTTCGCTATGTGGAGGTGGTCTGCCCGCCGCAAACCCGGCTCCATTCCGTTACCGCGCAATTTGTCCACAACGCCTTTTCTGAAAGCGGTGCGCTGTGTATCGGCCACCCGACGCTCAAGCGTTTGCAGGAGATCACGCGACAGTCGTTTTTGAGCAACTTCACCGGGATACCGACCGATTGCCCCCACCGGGAGAAAAACGGCTGGACGGGAGACGCGCAACTGGCGACGGAAACCGGGTTGTGGAATTTCGACGCGGCGAAATCCTACCGGCACTTTCTTCAGATCGTCGCCGACACCCAGTCGCCGTCGGGGCAGATCCACTCCATTGCGCCGACGTCGGGATTCGGGTTCGGTCTGAATCCGGCATGGGATTTTGTGCTGTTTGAAATTCCGTGGCAACTCTATTGGTTTTACAACGACACGCAAACCATACGGCGGTTTTACGATTGCCTGCGCCGCTATCTGGAGTGCTGTACCGAATCTGCGGTTGACGGCGTGCTGCCGTACGGACTTGGCGACTGGTGTTTTCCAAAAGAATTCGCCGACGACTCCTATCGCGCCCTTTGCGGCACCGCGTACTATTATGCGATGGCGCAGCGTCTGGCGGAATTCGCCCGGATCATCGGCAACGGAGAGGAACCGCACTATCGGGCTTTGGCCGCTGAAATCCGGGCCGATTACCGCCGCGCATTCTCCGGCGTCACCGGTGTGCTCGCGCTTGGGGCGTCTCTGTATTTCGGTCTGAGTGACACGGTGGCCGAAGATGCCGCGCGGTTGGCGCAGGAGGTGCGCGCCGCCGGCTTCAAGGCGACGTTTGGCATTCTCGGCGCAAAATTCATTCCGCGCGTTCTCGCCGATAATGGATACGTCACCGAGGCGTTGAACATCCTGACGCAGCCGGATTATCCCGGCTGGGGGTATTGGCTCGGCCAAGGCGCGACAACGCTGTGGGAAACCTGGAGTGGCGCCGCGTCGCAAAATCACATCATGTTCGGTGATGTTTCCGCATGGATGTACCGCTACATCGGGGGTATCCGCCCGACCTCGCCGGGATTTGCCACGCTGACGCTGCATCCGGCATTTGCGCCTGGTATTGAATCCTGTACGGCGTTGTATCGATCCATTCACGGCGAGATCCGTTCCGAGTGGAAACGGCGCGGCGACGATGTGGAATGCCGCTTTGAAATCCCATCGCAATGTCTTGCTGAAATTCATCTCGGCAAGCGCGTCATGACAAATAAAAGCGGAACCGTGCGGCTGGCGTTTTCATTGCAGAATTGAAAAAATCGACTTTTACACAACCAGCTTCTCTAACGCCGTGAAACGATCACCGCGGCGGAGAAATCCGCCGGGTGCTCAATGCGAAGTCTGCCGTCGGCAAATTCACAATCCATACCGTGTTTCAGCGTCCGCACCTCGCGTCCCGGCACAAACGGCAGCTCAATCGCTTCCGGAGGATCGCCAAAGGTGTGTATCACCAGAAGTTCGCCCGCCCCGGCGGTCAGCCGGAAAAGCTGCCACCCCTTGGGCGACCAATAATCACGGCTCGTCAAATGCGGCTCGTAAACCGCCTGCCCGCCGGAGATC
>JAQVVK010000175.1 GCA_028698975.1 Victivallaceae bacterium | reverse complement strand
ATGTAGTTCTCTTGCGGACCGGCTCCGAAGTAGTCGAATTCTTCAAATCCGGCTTTGAGCGGCAGAGTGACGCCGAGGCGCGCCAGATCGTCCAACTCCGGCGGCACGTCATAAATAAATTCGCAGTTGAGCCGCCCGGCGTGATCGAGCCGGAGACGGCGGGAAACCGTAAGTTTCGCTCCGTTCTTCGCGGTGTATATGGCGGTCGAATCCACCGAAACCCCGTCCACATCGACGACCGGAGCCGCCGCGTCAACCCGGCAGGCGAGCTTATCCAGCCCGTACTGCTCGATCCAGCGGTAACCGGCCTTGCGCTTGTCGGTGTGCAGAAAACAACGTATGGCATCGTTGTCGGTGCATCCGCGCAGGAATTGTTCACTCAGCGTTCCGGCCAGGAGTTCGTTTCCAGCCAGTTTCCACGAGCACAACATGCCGTTTCCGTCAAACTTCAACGCCGAATCGCCGCAGACAAACGAGGCGCGCCGCTCCGTGATCGCCGCCAGCCGACGCGCCGGGGCGGCCGGGAGCACCGCGTCGCAGATAAACGGCAGCGGCAAGGCTTCGTGACCGACTTCAAAACCGGCCGGGGCATAGGCGGTGTCGCGGCGTTGCGTCGCGGTGAAGATGATCCGCACTTCCGCTCCAGCCGCGACCTTGGGCCACGGCATGTCAAGTGCGAATTCAACGCTGTCGCCGGGCGCGACGCGCAGTCTCGGGAGCTTGCCGCGAAGCGTTGTTTCGCCGTCCACCTCGATGCGCCAGGCAAAGGCGAGGTCGTCCAGCGAAACAAAACAGTTGCGGTTTTCCAGCCGGAAATTCAGACCGTAAGTATTGAGGTGGCGGATCGAAAACGGCTGAGCCAAATACTTGAATTCATACATGGCCGGGTGCGGCGTGCGGTCAGGAAACACCAGACCGTTGATGCAAAAATCAAAATCGTTGGGCTGATCGCCGTAGTCGCCGCCGTAAGCGTAGAAGCGGCGGCCCTTGCGCCCGGTTTTAATCAGTCCCTGATCGACCCAGTCCCAAATAAAACCGCCCTGAATGCGCGGTTCGTTGCGGAAAAGCTCAAAATACTGCGCCAGCCCGCCGTTGCTGTTGCCCATGGCGTGTGAATACTCGCAGAGGATGAGCGGCCGCCGGTCCGGGCTGTGCGCCAGCCATTCGCGCATTTCCGAGCAGGCGGGATACATCACGCTCACCACGTCGGATAGATCAATGCCGTGTTCGGCGGCGGTCCAATCCGGCCCGTGCGAAGTTTCGCAGTGCAGTACGCGGCTGGGGTCGAAGCGGCGCAGCCAGCCCGCCGCCGCGCCGAAATCGGCTCCGTCGCCCGATTCGTTGTTGAGCGACCAGAATATCACCGAACTGTGATTTTTGTCGCGCAACACCATGCGCGAGATCCGTTCGACCGCGGCCGCCAGCCAATCCGGGTGGTCGGAAAGCGTGTTTTGAAAGGCGTGGCTCTCAAAGTTGGCCTCGTCGATCACATACAGACCGTATTCATCGCAAAGATCGAGAAAACGCGGGTCGTTGGGGTAATGGCAGGTGCGCACCGAGTTGAAGTTGAATTTCTTCATGAGTTCAATATCGCGGCGCATAAGCTCGACCGAAACGGTTTTCCCCCGCTTGTCGTCATGGTCGTGGCGGTTGACGCCAAAGAAGCGCACCGCCTTGCCGTTGACTAAAATCAGGCCGTTTTTGAACTCGGCCGAGCGGAACCCGACCCGAAAAAAAGTGGATTCCACAACCTTGCCGGCGGCATCGGTCAGGGTGACGGTCAAAGTATATAGATACGGCGACTCGGCACTCCACACTTTGGCGCGGGGAAGTTCCAGCCGCAGGCGTGCGACCGGCGCGACTTCGCGGATGAAGTCGCCCAGCTCAAAATTTGCACAGAGGGCTTCCGGCAAAGCCGGTTTGCCGGAGGCGTCGTAAAGACGCAGTTCGGCGCGGTAACCGGGTTTCGCTTCGGGGCCGAGGAAACCGGCCTCAACCTTGATGTCGGCCGCGCCGGTGCGGTAATCGTCGATCAGGGTGGTTTTAAGCTGTACGTCGCGCAGAAACGCTTTGCCGGTGCGGTAGATCCAGACGTCGCGGTAGATGCCGGCCTGCCACCAGTGATCCTGATCTTCGACAAAACTGCCGTCAGACCAGCGCAAAACAATGATGGCGATGCTGTTTTCACCCTCGCGCACCAGATCGGTGAGGTCAAATTCAGAATCGGTGCGTGAATCTTTTATCATGCCGATCTCGACACCGTTCACGGAAATGAATGCACAGCTCTCAATGCCGCCGAAATGCAGGATGACACGGTCGCCGCACCAATTTTCGGGCAGGGTGAAACTCCGGCGGTAGACGCCGGTCGGATTCAGTTGCGGCACACGGGGCGGCTGTTGGGGGAACGGCATGGTTATATTGGTGTAATGGGGGCGGTCGTAGCCTTGCATGGTCCAGTTGCCGGGGACTTCGATATCATCCCATTTCGCATCGTCAAAGCCATCGGAGGTAAATTCATCGCGCACCAGTTCGGGTCTCTCGAAAAACCCGAACTTCCAACTTCCGTTAAGCATCATCACATTGGGGCAGTGTGAAAATTCGTAGTCGGCGCGGCGTGCGGTTTTTTCGTCGCAAAACGGCAGCAAGACCGAGCGCGGCGTGAGTCTGCCAACCTGAACGACCTGCGGATTTTCCCACAAACGAATGTGTTTGCAATCAAAAAGTTTCATGGTATATTATCTCCTGTATATGTTTTTCGGAAATCGATAACACTATAAATTAACGCTTATTTTCAATAATAAAATAGGGTTTAAGGTAATTCTATATATGTTTTCTGGTAAAAACAAAAACCGCATGGTGTATCGCACGGTCGGAGTAGGCGCGGGAGAGCGTTACGGGGTCGGCATCATGCACAAGGCCGGGCAGTCGGTCGACTGCCGCGACTATATGCACCCGGCCTATGTGCTGGTCGTGCTGTTGAAGGGAAATGGCGTTTACCATGATGCTTGCGGCAATCACTTTGAGCTTGAATCCGGAATGTTCTTTCAACGTTTTCCGGGCGGAGTGCACAGTATAGACATCGACCCGGCAAGCGACTGGACAGAATTTTTCTTTGAGTTGCCGTCATCCATGGAAAATCTTTTACATTCGATGGGGCGCATCGACCTGCGATTTCCGGTCGGGCGAGCACCGGATCTATATCCGTTGCGACCGAGGTTGCTGGCATTGCTCAATGCATTTTGTGAAACATCGGCCCGGGCGTTGCCGCGTCGTTTCCCGGAAATGCTTGACTTGGTGCAGACGATACTCGACACGGATTTTGCGGAATCGGAGGCGGGGTCGGCGTCGCGGAGGCGTGAGTGTCTGGAACGCGCGGCGGAGATGTTGTCTGAATTTCCGGGTAAGCCTGATATTGACGCGCTCTGTATGCGTTACGGCATTGGATACGAGAATTTCCGTAAATTGTTTCGTGAATTTTACGGGGTGCCGCCCAATCGGTTTCGCATGCGTCGGCGCATGGATGCGGCGCGTGAAATGCTTACAGATTCGTCGTTATCCGTAACGGAGATAGCATATTCGCTGGGTTTTTCGTCACCGTTTGATTTCTCGGCTCGGTTCAAGCGGTATAACGGCTACCCGCCCTCGTCGCTTGCCCACCTTGATCGAAATACAATCATCGCAAAATGCTCTGCACAGCAGCCGCGATAGCGGCGTTAGGTCAAGGGCTGTGCCCTTGCTATGTGTAGCAGAGGGCGAGTAGCCCGTAAACCCAAAACATCCTTACTCGAAGTGACGAGTACGGCGGTAGCCGCACGGAGGAACGGAGAGCAGGGGCTCCCCCAAAAGTGCCCGAAGCCCGCGTAAGCGGGACCCGAGGCTCAAACGCCGAGGGTGGCAACTTTGGGGGGTAATACAGGCGGGCGTATGCTCAACAAAAATTTTTAAGCGAAGCGTCCAAAAAAATTTTTGCCCGCCGTGGCCTTGTGTAATGCCCCCCGTTTTTCAAGGGCGGCATTACGTAGAAGCAGTCAAAAAATGAAGATTTCATTTTTTGAGAGTCATTTACACCGCCCATTACTCTTTTATGCAGCTGAAGCATTGAACCAC
>JAQVVK010000174.1 GCA_028698975.1 Victivallaceae bacterium | reverse complement strand
TTTATGTTTCGCTGCGCTATGAGTTTGTCTATGCGCTGTCGAGCATCATCGCGCTGTGCCACGACTTGATCGTGGTGATGGGGATTTATCTGCTGCTCTGGCGCAACATCTCGCTCACGGTGGTGGCCGCGCTGCTCACCGTGATCGGCTACTCGATGAACGACAAAGTGGTGGTGTTTGACCGTATCCGTGAAAACGTGCATCTCGGCACCTGCAAGAGTTACGGCGAAAACATCAACCTGTCGATCAACCAGACGCTGAACCGCACCATTTTGACCAGTCTTACGACATTCATCGTGGTGTTTGTGCTGTTTCTGGGCGGCGGCGTATCGATCAACGACTTCGTACTCATCATGATGCTCGGCATCATCGTCGGCACTTATTCGTCGATCTTCATTGCCGCTCCGCTGGTCGCAGGCTGGCACCGCCGTCATGAGAAGGGGCTGGCCAATCAGCCCAAGACCACGCAAAAAACAACCAAGGAGTGCTGAGATGTTCGGCAATCTGGGAGAACTGGCCAAGATTATGGGTAAGGCCAAGGAGATGCAGTCGACCCTGAAGAAATTCCGGGAAGACGCGCCCCGGGCGGAATACACCGCCACCGCCGCCGACGGCAAAATCAAGGTGGTGGTTTCCGGGGATTTCGAAATAAAGGAACTCGCGGTCGATGCTTCGCTTTCCGGCGAAGAACTTCAGCAGGAACTCCGCACCGCGCTCAATGCCGCGGTCGGAGCCGCCAAGTCGGCCATGCGTGACAAGATGAATGAACTCACCGGCGGTATCGGCCTCGATCTGCCGGTGATCTAACCCCTCTGTCGGAGAAACAGCCCATGCGCTACCCTGACGCGGTGGAGGAGCTTACCGCTCTGCTCAAGCAGCTGCCCGGTGTCGGGCGGCGCGGAGCGGAGCGGCTTGCTTTTGCCCTGCTGGAGTGGGAGCGGGCCGATCTCGCGGAGGCGGGCAAGCTGATTGCCGCCCTGCCGGATCTGGTCGGCCAGTGCCCGGAGTGCGGTTGTATTTCCGACGCCGGCAAGCGGTGCGCGGTATGTGCGCGGCCTGACCGCGACCCCGGTTTGATCTGTGTGGTGGAAACCACGCAGCAGCTGTACGCCATCGAAGCGAGTGCGACCTATCGCGGCCGCTATCATGTGCTGGGCGGGCGGTTGTCGCCGCTCACCGGAGAAACCGGCGAGGGGCTTAACATCGACGCGCTGCTGGCCCGGGCCAAGTCCGGCGCGGTGCGTGAAATCATCATGGCCACGAGTCCGGATGTCGAGGGGCGGGCCACCGCCGCGTATCTGGCCGGGTTGATGCGTGACATGCCCATAAAGATCACCCGGCCGGCACTGGGACTTCCGGCGGGAGCCAATCTGTCGTATGCCGACGGGCCGACCATTGCCGCCGCGCTGGGCGGGCGGGTATCCATGGAAGACAATTCGCATGGCCGGTAAAGTGACCAGTCACGTCGCCGTATTGAGCGGCGAACAGATTTCCGAGCTGCGAATGTTGCTTGACGAGCGCGGCTGGGCGTTTGCCGAGCTACCCTACGGCCACTGGAAAGCGAGCAAAGACAAGACGGTCGTCGCCGCCTATTGCAGCGGCAAACTGGTAATACAGGGCGCGGGCACGGCGGACTTTGTAAGTTTTATTCTCGAGCCGGAAATACTGCATGAATTTAGTTTCACCTATGGTGCGGACGGCACGCCGAGTGCGTCTGCGCCGGCCGCGCCCGACCCGGAGGAGCTTCGTCCCCACGGCGGGATCGACGAAAGCGGAAAAGGCGATTTTTTCGGTCCGCTGGTGATTGCCGGGGTATGCACCGACGAAGCGAGCGCGCCGAAATTGCGCGCCATCGGGGTATGCGACTCCAAGCTGATAAAAAGTTCGGCGCGCATTGTCGAGCTGGCCGGCAAGATACGCGACATCGTCGACGGGCGTTACTCGGTGGTGCGGCTGATGCCGCCGACCTACAACCGGCTTTACGCCGGGTTCGGCAATCTGAACCGGCTTCTGGCCTGGGGACACGCCCGAACCATCGAAAATCTGCTGGAAAAAGCTCCCGAATGCCCCCGCATGCTGTCGGATCAATTCGCGCACGAGTCGCTGATCCGCCGCGCCCTGATGGAGCGCGGCCGCCGCATTACAATGGAGCAAAAGACCAAGGGTGAAAGCGATGTGGCGGTGGCGGCGGCCAGTATTCTGGCCCGCGACGGTTTCCTGCGCGGCATGAAAGAGCTGGCCGACGAGTACGGCGTGGAATTTCCGCGCGGAGCCGGGCCGCAGGTTCGGGCGGCGGCGGAGACGCTGCTGGCCGCCCGCGGGCGCGAGAGTTTCGGCGGTTGCGCCAAACTCCACTTCAAAACATTGAGTGAGATCGTCTAATTATTATATAATTAAAGCAGGGGTAATGCGTCATGGAGAATCCGGAATCAGTCATCGCCGCCATAGCACCCAAGTTCGCCCGTCTCAAACAGGAGATCGGCAAACGGATTTTCGGCCAGGAGCAACTGATCGACGGACTGCTGCTGGCTCTGCTCTGCCGCAGCCACTGCATATTGACCGGGGTGCCGGGGCTGGCCAAGACGCTGTTGATAAAGACGCTGGCCGAGGCCGCCGAACTTGATTTCAAGCGGGTGCAGTTCACCCCCGACATGATGCCGGCCGACCTCATCGGTTCGCAGATACTGGAAACCGCGCCGGACGGGCGGCGCACCTTTCGCTTTGTGCCGGGGCCGGTTTTCGCCCAACTCCTGCTGGCCGACGAGATCAACCGCACTCCGCCCAAGACCCAGTCGGCCTTGCTGGAGGCGATGGAGGAGCATCAGATCTCGGCGGACGGCCGGGTCTATCCCCTCCCGGAACCGTTTTTCGTGCTGGCGACCCAGAACCCGATCGAGCAGGAGGGCACTTACCGTCTGCCGGAGGCGCAGCAGGATCGCTTTATGTTTTCGCTTTACATCGATTACCCGGACGAAATTTCCGAGCGTCGGGTGATGCTCGAGACCACCGGCAACGGCGACGCGACGCCGCAAAAGGTCGTCTCGGCCGCCGAACTGGTGGAGTTTCAACACGCGGTGCGTGAAATCCCGGTGCCGGAGAGCGTGGCCGACTACACCTTGAATCTGGTGCGCTCCACCCGGCCCGGAGAAGACGCGGCGCATGAGATCAACGATTTTGTCCGTTTCGGAGCGGGGCCGCGCGCCTGTCAATTTCTGATACTGGCGGGCAAGGCGCGGGCGGCGTTGGCCGGGAGGTTCAACGTGTCGTGCGAAGACATCCGTTTTGCGGCCTACCCGGTGCTGAGGCACCGGCTGCTGCTCAATTTCCGGGCGCGGTCCGAGGGGATCACCCCGGATCGGCTGATCGAATTTCTGCTTGAAAACGCGGAGTAACGCGCAATGGGGCTTGATCTGGAGTTTCTCAACCGGGTGGTCGATCTTGAACTCCCCGGCGGCCGTTGCGCCGACGGGGTGCTGGCCGGAGTGCATCCGAGCCGGCGGCGCGGCAATTCGCCCGAATTCAAGGAGTTCCGCGTCTACGGCATCGGGGATTCGCCGCGGGAGATCGACTGGCGGCTTTCCGCCCGGCGCGACGATTTGCAAATAAGACTTCACACCGACGAGACCAGACTGTCGTGCCGGATCGTGCTTGATTGCAGCCGTTCGCTCGACTTCCAGGGCGAAAACGCCAAGCGGACAAAATTTGAGCTGGCGCAAATGATGGCCGCCGCTTTTATCGTCATCGGCGGGCGGCAAAACGATTCAACCGGGTTGACGCTGCTGGGCGAAAAACGCCTGAATTTCTTCCCCGCCTCCGCGACGGTTGACCATCGCCAACGCCAGTTGGACGCGGTTGCCAAGGCCCGTCCCGTCGAAAAGGGGTGTGCGTTGGCCGACGAACTCGGTCGGCTGGCCGAGAGTGCGCCGCGCCACTCGCTGGCGGTGGCGGTCTCCGACTTCTACGTCGCACCGGATGGATTGCGCCCGCAGTTGGCCGCGCTGGCCGCCCGGGAGGTGCGCTGTCTGCTGTTGCGGGTGCTCGACCCCGCCGAAACCGCGCTGGAGTGGCGCGACCCGGTAGTGGCGGTCGATCTTGAAACCGGCGTCGAGCTGGAGGTGCGCCCCGAC
>JAQVVK010000173.1 GCA_028698975.1 Victivallaceae bacterium | reverse complement strand
AAAGCAATTCATCGGTGCCTCCGGGAGCGCGCTTCTGGCCCGTCGTGCCGGTCTGAAATGCTTTGACCGTGAGAACTTCTTGTCATTGTGGGATTTGGAGATGGCCGGCAATCAGCCAAAAATGTCCTACGGCGCGGTATATGGCAACGGCGTCCCGACCGGAGAGTTTTCCGACGCCGAACTGGCCGGGGTGGGTCTTGATTTAACCAAACTGGCCAGATTGACCCAACGCGGACTCTCAGGGCGGCAGGTATCCGAATACCTTGCCACCACAAGACGTTATTTGCGCGGCAAACTCGCATACAGCTATAAAAACGGTAAATCCCGCCATGACTGCTACCCGATAACCCTGCCGTCGATGCCGCAATACCGTAAATTATATGCGCCGGAAACCGAGTATGTCATGCGCGACAATGAAAACGACATCCATGTCGCCGACTCCATAGGTCTGGCCGCCGACTGGCGTAAAAGCGGTCCGGTCTGGGAGATACCATTTCGCGCAATGTATTCAAAAGCCATGAAATCACTGCTTTTCGCCGGACGCTGTATTGGCTCGGCAGGTGATGCGTGGGAGATAACCCGGGTTATTCCGGCGGCGGCGGTCACCGGCCAGGCCGCCGGCATGGCCGCGGCGTTGTGCATTGACGGGCAATGCGAAGCGGACGCCCTTGATCTCAAACTTCTCCAGCGGGAGCTTGAAAAGCAAAATGTTGTAGTCCATCAAAAAGACTTGGAGAATAAAAATTGCTGACCGATAAATTTTCTGAAATCATTAAAAAACGCCCCGCCGAATTTCGCGGCGCACCTTTTTGGGCGTGGAACGACAAACTTGAACCCGCCGAATTAAAACGGCAAGTTGCCGTCATGCATGAAATGGGGTTCGGTCAGTTTTTCATCCATTCGCGTATCGGGCTTGGCACCGAATATCTTGGCCGGGAATGGTTTGACGCGGTACGATTGAGCATCGCCGAAGCCAAAAAATTCGGGATGAAAGTCTGGATTTACGACGAAGACCGGTGGCCGTCGGGAACCGCCGGCGGCGCGGTCACCCGCAATCTGGAATTTGCCGGGCGGAGCATCGATGCACAGTTTTTGGATCATTGCGATTATGCCAGCGACGCAATCGCTTATTTTGCGGTGGTTCGCTCCGGCGAAGAGCTTAAATGCTATCGCCGGCTGAACTCCGGCGACCGGCTTGAAGAGAGCGAAGAATTTCTGCGGATATTTACGGTCATGCAGGAGCCGTCGCCGGTATTCAACGGTTCACCTTATGTCGATGTGCTTAATCCGGACGCCATCGACGAATTCATCCGCCTGACCCATGACCGGTATGCCGCCGAGATCGGGGATTCGTTTGGCTCGACCGTGGTCGGATTCTTCACCGATGAGCCGACCTTCCTCGATCACCTCCACAAACAGTGCTGGACGCCCCGTCTGCCGGAGCTGTTTTTGCAACAATTCAATTACGATTTGATCGAGAGACTTCCAGAGTTGCTGTTTGAAACCACCGAGAGCAAAAACTCCATTGTCAGACTTCACTTTTACCAACTAATATCGCGGCTCTTTTCCGAAAACTATGCGGGCAAAATCTCCGCATGGTGCGGCGCGCACAACCTCAAATCAACCGGCCATGTGCTGGCGGAGGACGATATTTTATCCCAAACCGTCACCACCGGTTCGGTCATGCGCTTCTATGAAAAAATGGATATTCCGGGGATCGACGTACTTTCCGAGCGTTGGATGCTCTTTGACGCGGCCAAACAGTGCGCCTCCGTCGCCAGACAAACGGGGTGCGCCATGCGACTTTCGGAGATGTACGGCTGCACCGGATGGGATTTCCCGTTTGAGGGATACAAGGCCATTGGAGACTGGCAGGCCGCTCTCGGTATAAATTTCCGCTGCCTGCATCTTGCATGGTATTCGATGAGGGGCGACGCCAAGCGGGATTACCCGGCAAGTATATTTTTTCAATCGCCGTGGTATCGGGAATTTAAGACCATTGAGGATTATTTCGCTCGGCTGTCGGGGGCGATGTCGTTTGGAGAAGAAGTCCGTGACATTCTTGTGCTGCACCCGCTGGAATCCACTTGGTTTTTCCGCCCGTGGACGGCCTACCCCAAAGAAAAGATTTTCTGCGAGGAAGGGCATTTCGTCAATTCGGGCTGCGACAAACGCCGCGAACTTGAAAGAATGCGGGAAATTCGTCAAATACTGCTCGAAGAACACCTCGATTTCGATTATGGCGACGAGGAAATCATCGCAAGGAGAGGCCACGTTTCCGGCCACACGCTTTCCATCGGGCAAGCCACATACAAAGTGGTGGTTTTGCCGCGCATGATCACCATTCGCTCGGTAACGCTCGCCCTGCTCGCGCAGTTTGTAAAGTCGGGCGGCCAGGTGTTCTTCCTGGGCGCGCCGCCCCAATACACCGACGGGATCAAGTCAAAACAGGCTCAAGAGGCCTATGCCGATTTTTCGCCGTTTGCCATTTCGGAAGTTGCCAAACCGGTACGGGTGATTTCCATAACCGAAGCCGGAAACGGCGAGATAAAACCCGTTCTTTACAACTTGCACCGGACAAGCGAATTTGAAACTCTGTTTGTCTGCAACACCTCGGTCGTCATGCCGCGCCATCAGCATCACGCGGATAAAATACGAAAACGTATGCTGCGTTACCCGCAAGTGCAGATAAGCTGGCATAACTCGTTCGCCCAAGGCAACCTTTACGAAATCGATCTATTCAGCGACAACATCTGTCAACTGCCATTCAAGCGCGGCAATGATGGCGAAGTGATCTTCAATACATCTTTTGACCGGCTCCAAACCCGTCTGTTCTGGTTTGGCAACGGGCAGCTTGATGTGTCATCAAACGCGACAAAATTCAAGATCGCGGCAATGTCGGCCCCGTGCCGCGCCACGGCCGGGAGGTTGGTTCAGGAGTGGGAAGTCAGACTCTCCGAAGATAACTGTCTGGTGCTCGATCAGGCGGCTTATTCCATAAACGGATCGGAATTTTCGGCCGAACCGGAATATGTTCTTGATATTGCGGAGCGGTTTTTCCCCTCCTCCAATCTTCAGCCCTATCGGAACACCATGCCCGCGGAAACATCAAAGCTGAAACTGGGCTTCAATTTCTGTATTTCCGAAAGTTTTTCGGGGCCGGTCAAGCTCGCCGCCGAAAAGCTGGCGGGAGAGCGTTTCTTCCTTAACGGGGTTGAATTTGATTTCGCCGCATCGGGATTTTTCCATGATCCGGCCTTGCGAACCGTGACTCTGCCTACGCATGCCCTGCGAAGCGGCACAAACACTCTTGAAGTGCATTGTCTGGCCGCCAAGGGGCTGCCCTCCCCCGAAGCGATGTTTCTGCTTGGAAACTTCGGCGTTGACGCGGAGGAGCATATTGTCAAAACGGTCAAGCGGTTGCGTATCGGCGACTGGACAAGTCAGGGATTGCGCAATTATGCCGGAAACGTCACTTATTGTATGGATGAAGATATACCACCATCCGGGGCGATGATCGAATTTGACAATTGGTGTGGTGCCGCGCTCAAAATTTCGGTCAACGGCCAACCGCCGGTGGTGATCGCCGCTCCGCCGTACCGGGCAAATTTGCCAGCCGGACGATGTGAGATCGCGGTAACGGTATTGGGCAATCTGCGCAATGCGTTCGGCCCGTTCCATGTCAAGGACCCCAACCTGATAACGCCGGGAATGTTTCGCCGTCACGACGTACCGGAGCGACTGCTGGTGCCATGCGGATTGCTCAGTGCGCCGGTTATTGTTTTTCGGCAAAAATAAGCTGACGCCCGCCGAGGGAGGTCAGAGGGCTACTCCCCGCAAGGGCAAAGCCCTTGACCTAACGCCGCTTACGCGGCTGCTGAGCATTTTTCAAGGCCAATTACTAACCATTGCTTGCCGACTTCTGCGAGGCGGTTGCCGCCGAGCGCGCAGGGGGCGAGCGAGAGAACCGGCGGGCGAAGCCCCCCGGACGCGAAAAAAATATTTTCGCGGTCGAGTGCACCCGAGCAATAAGGCCGCGAGCGAAGCGCAGGCCGCTACTACCTCTATTCGGCCTTGCCGATTGCCAATCAGCCGATAACAGTCCGATGTAAGGGGCGCGGGGGGCGGCTTAACGCCCCCCGCTATT
>JAQVVK010000026.1 GCA_028698975.1 Victivallaceae bacterium | reverse complement strand
ATCCGCATGCTCGTGAACTTATGATGTTACGCAATGCGGTCGAGGGTAGAGATATTGCTCCGCTCGAAGACGCCTGGACCAAGGGCAATCCGCGGCCGTCGACCCAGCAGCGCGACCGCCGGCCGCCGCCGCGCAAACGGCGTGGCGGAGCATACTACGGCAAACGGTCTTGAAAAAGCTGCCGTTCATATTTGCGATTGTGCTTGCCGCGCTTACGCTGTCGGCGCAAACGCTCACCGACCAGCGCGGGCACAATGTGCGGCGCGGCGGCGATTACGACCGCCGGCCGGTGGAAATACCTGACCGATATACCCCGCGCCGCGCCGAAATGCGCGGCGTTTGGGCGGCCACGGTGGAAAACATCGACTTTGACCGCTGCAACAACGCGCAGGAGTTCAAGACGCAATTTCGCCGCATGGTAGCGCAGATCAGGCGGCGAAACTTCAACGCGCTGTTTTTTCAGGTGCGGCCGATGAACGACGCCTTTTATCCGTCACGGCTGAACCCGTGGTCGCGCTGGCTTACCGGCGAAGAGGGGCACGGGATGGGCGGCTTCGATCCGCTTGAATTTATGACTTCCGAGTGCCGCAAAAACGGCATTGAATTTCATGCGTGGCTCAACCCCTACCGGGTGAACAACGGCACAAAACTCGGCAAACAGGCGTATCTCAATACCCTGTCGTCAAACAACTTTGCAAGAAAACACCCCGAATGCGTGCTTTCGGTAACCCTGCCCGACGGCCGCAACAACCTCTTTCTCGACCCGGGGCACCCTCTGGTGGCGAGGCATATTGTGGAAACCGTGGCCGAAATCGTCGGCAAATACGACGTGGCGGGTATCCATTTCGACGATTATTTCTACCCGTACGGCGGCACCGGCGACGCCGACCGCGCCAGTTTTACGCGCTACAATCCCCGCCGCCTGTCGCGCTCCGACTGGCGGCGCGACAACGTCAACCGGGTGATCCGGGACGTTCACGAAACGGTAAAGGATGTGGCGAAACTGCAAAAGCGCAAGATTGAATTCGGCGTAAGTCCGTTTGGCATCTGGGGCAACGCCAAAGAGTTGAGCGGCGGATCGCCGACCGGCGGCAAACAGTCATATTCGGCGCAGTACGCCGACTCACGCGCCTGGGTCAAAAACGGCTGGGTCGATTACATCGCCCCTCAGCTCTATTGGGATTTCGGCCACGAACGCGCCGCCTTTGCCGGGTTGGTCGACTGGTGGTGCGCCACGGTGCGCGGCACCGGGGTGAGGCTCTACATCGGCCAAGGCATCCACCGGCTGGGAAGCTGGCCGGGGGCGGAGTTACACAACCAGATGAGCTATCTGTCGGCCAAGCCGGAGGTGTCCGGTTCGATCTTCTACTCGTACCGGCGGGTGACGCAACCCGAAACCAAGGCGGTCCGCAACACGCTTGAACAGCTCTTCCGCGAAATGTGGAATAAACGAGTACCGGTCAAAACCGGCGGCCTGTCGCTGCCGCCGTTCAAATAATTCAAAACGGTATAAAGAAGATGTGGCCGCCGGTCTCGCCGCCCTTTTTCCAGCAGTCAAACACCCGGTACATGAAACTCCAATGCCAGTCGTCGCCATCCGTGCGGCGGGTGATAAAGGGAAAGAACAGAAGTTCCGAGCGAGTTCCCTCCTGACGGCGGCGGTAAAGGAATTTCAGAACTTCGACACTCTCTTTTTGCCGGGCGTTGTCGTATTCGCCGCGGGCCAGCAGGCCTAAAACGCTCCACCGCCCCATCCCGCCGCCGGTTATTTGATTGTAAAGCAAGGTATCGACGCTGGATAGCTCGACTTCCCCGGTGTTTTCTTTGGCGACCCGGCTCCGCAAGGCGGCCACCGCGTCAACTCCGGCGGTCGGCGGCAAGGCGGGCAATCCGGCGGCCTGCAACGCTTCATTCGACTGACCGGTCGCCTGTTTGAGCCGGGCGGCCGCCTGACGGCTCCGTTTCTCCGCCTGGTCGATCTTATACGTTACTGACGCGGTATCGACGACGACCGGGGCGGTGTCGGTTTGCGGCGGAGGCGGAGGAAGCGGCAATGACGCCCGTCGAAGTATGCCAAGCTCGCGCTCCGCCGCGTCAAACGCGCCCCGGACTTCACTCCAACGGTCGAGTTTCTCCAATATGACGTTGAGCTTTTGCGCCGGAATACTCCCGGCCGCGACCGCAACTTTTTGATTGCGCCAGCCAAACGCAAGAAGAATGCGACCAGCGTCGTCTTGCAGCGAGGCACTTTGAGGTGTATCCAAAACCGCACCCTTGTCCACCACCTGCTCAACTTCGGCACGAGTGTCACGCCGGTAAAAATAGAGCGGCCACAGCACCGCGCCCGTAGTACGACCAACTTGCGTGGTGTGGCCCGAAAGCAGTACCGGAAATATCCAGTTATCGCGCTCCAACTCTTTTTCATGCAAATAGAAGGGCATCCAGCCGGTTGTAGCACACTCCCGTGTCGGCCACTTCAAACGCTCCGGCAGGGCTGTGCAAAACCGCTTCACCGCTTCATAGGTTACCGCGTCCTCCGGCAATGACAACCCCGGCTCAAGTTCGTTCAGCCAGCCGTTGATAATACCGCGTGTCTGCCGGGCGGCCGGGGATTCGCATGCGCCGGAAAGCTCCGACAGCGCAAGACCGATCGCTTTCAGCGCGGCGTCACTGCCCGCCGGGGGAATATAATATCGCCGAACGGTCGATCCAAACAGCAATTCGGGTATGACGAGTTTGCTTTCACTGCACAGCGTCGAATACGACCGGTAATGGCGAAATAAACCGCCCTCCTCACGCTCCCACACGCCAAGCAGCCCGGTACCGATACGGAAACAGCTCCGATCCTGACCTTTATCCCAATATGCCAACAGCCCCAGCAGCAGATTGAACGAGTTGCCGCGGTCGCCCGTCTGCGAGTAATGAAACAACGGAGCAACGCCACAATAAAATTTTTCCTCCATCGGCATGGCGGCGGCGATTTGCTTATAAACCAGCTTCAGCTCGTCGTATGACGCGGGTTCGGTGGAAATGCCCACTTTTTTCAATTCGCTCCACACCTCGGGGCGCAGCACCTCCCAGTTTTTACGGGAAACGTAGTGGAAAATCAAGCCACCCCGGCTAATGCTGGTTTCGCCCCGGTAAAACAGGCCGCCGGCCAGCGTAAAATCGCTTTCTTCACGATAAAAATCACCTCTTTCGATCCGTTCCGTCGCCCGGCTGTCGCAGTCCGGAATGCGCCGCCGGGAGGAAACCCACAGCGGCCCCAGCACGGAAAGCATGCGTTCACCGGGCGTGCGTTTCCAGCCGACCACCGGCGACAGGAAAAAATCCCCGTTGTCGTCTATGGTGTAGAGCGGAAACACGGTATGGTTGACCGCATCACGCCACCACAGCACCGGGAACACACCGAAACGCCGATCCGACTTCCACGCCGGAAGCGCGTACCACCAGTCGTCACCGAACCCGCAGAGCGGGAAAAAGCCGAACGATTCAGGCGTCCACCACGCATTCATCACATGGTTGAACGATTTGGAAAAGTCGGCCAGCCCCGGCAGTACGCCCCACTGCGCCAACTTGCCGCCGCAAATATTCCAATATACTAAACCGGCATACCCCCCATCGCCCGGGGTGCAGTGAAACAATGGGAAAAAGCCGAATTTCTCCGGTTTTTTTTGCCAATACGCCAACATGCAATAATTGAAATTGCCGCCGAATGAGCCGAGCGGGAAAATCCCGGTCGCGCCGTGCCACATCCACACCGGACCGCAGTAGTTGAAGCGGTCGTCGCCGGAGTATTGAAATAACGGCACCACCCCGAAGCGCGATTTATTCCAATACCCGTTTATCACCCAGCCGTCACCGTTGACCGGGTTCCACGCCGACAAGGGAAACAGCACCGAGTACTCGTTGCCCTCGCGGTTGTAAAATGGGCGCACCGCAAAACCGTAGGGATCGCGGTCGATAAACGGCCACAGCACCGAGTAATAGCCGGCCCCCCTAAAGAAGAATGGCCAAAAATTGATAAGCGAAGCATCCAACCCGATCGGCGAGGCCGACGGGCGGGCCGCAGCGACAAAGGAACTCCCCAGCCGCTCCTTGCGGGGCGGTTGATGGCTCGCACCGTCGCCGCCGGACAAACGCATCATCCGCTCGCTGGAGGCGCAACCGGCCAGCACCAGCGCGGTCAAAGCCGCCGCCGCAAAGCGCGTCATCCGACGCAACGAGATATTGTAATGCATAAATTATAACTCCTTTTCAAATAAGATAGCAGGAACCCGCCGTTAATTCAATCTTGCCGCCTTGAAAAAAACGACTTTTATGATATGGTATACAATGCGCCGGAGCAGTTTATCCGACGCGGCATGTCAAATTACCACACCACATGGGAGAAAATATACGATGAAAAAAGTTCTGGTCGCCGGCGGAGCCGGTTATATCGGCAGCGCGTGTTCCGAGTATCTGCTCGATCACGGTTATGAAGTGACCATCTTCGACGATCTCATCACCGGCCACCGCGACGCGGTGGATCCGCGGGCGAACTTCGTGCGCGGCAACCTCGGCAACCGCGAACTCATTGCCGACGTCTGCAAGCAGGGTGCTTTCGACGCGATCATGCACTTCGCCGCGTTCTCGCTGGTCGGAGAATCGATGAAAGACCCGTCGAAATATTTTCGCAACAACCTCTGCAACGCCATCAATCTGGCCGACGCGGCCGTGTCCGGCGGCGTAAAGACCATTGTGTTTTCCAGCACCGCCGCCACGTTCGGCCAGCCGGAATCTGTGCCGATCCGCGAAAACGACCGGCAGGAACCGATCAACCCCTACGGCGAATCCAAACTCTGCTTCGAAAAAGTGCTCAAGTGGTATCATAAGATTTACGGCATCAACTATGCCGCGCTGCGTTACTTTAACGCCGCCGGAGCGACCAGCAATTTCGGCGAAGATCACCGCCCGGAAAGCCACCTCATCCCGATCATTTTGCAGACGCTGCGCGGCAAACGCGAAAAACTGATGGTCTACGGCAACGACTACGAGACCAGCGACGGCACCTGCGTGCGCGACTACATCCACATCCTTGACCTGGCGCAGGCGCACGAGCTGGCGTTGTCGGCCAAGGAGAGCGGCCACTACAACCTCGGCACCGGCAACGGCCTATCGGTCATGGAGATCGTCAAGGCCGCCGAGGAAGTCACCGGCCTCAAAGTCAACCTTGAATTTGCTCCGCGCCGCCCCGGCGACCCGGCCAAGCTGATCGCATGCAGCGACCGCGCCCGCGCCGAACTGGGGTGGAAGCCCCGTTTTGAATCCGCCCGGCAGATCATCGAATCGGCGTGGAAGTGGCAGCTCAAGCACCCGGAGGGTTACGCTAATTGATCTGGTACGAACTCGGTCCGTTCACGGTGTTCGATCTCGAAACCACCGGCATGAGCCCGGCGGGAGACCGCATTGTCGAGCTGGCCGCGCTCCGCATTGAGCGTGACGGCTCACAAAGCGAATACCAGTCGCTCATCAACCCGGGGCGGCCGATACCGCCCGGGGTGACGGCCATTCACCATATAACCGACGCAATGGTGGCGACATCGCCGCATTTCCCGGTGGTGGCGCGTGAATTCATCGGATTTGCCGCCGAAAGCACCTTGGTGGCGCACAACGCGCGGTTTGACCTCGGCTTTCTTCAGGAAAGTCTGGCTCGCAGCGGACTTCCGTTGTGGCAGGGCAAGACGCTCGACACCTTGCGGTTGCTGCGCACCACCCATCCCGGTCTTGCTTCGTATAAACTTCAGGAGTTGCGGCGCACCTTTCAGCTCGACACCGACGAGACGATGACCGCGCACCGGGCCGGTTCGGATGTCGGCTGGACCGGGCAGCTTCTGGCCATCGCGCTGACCCGCGCGTTGAAAATATCGGCAAAAAACGGCGAACGCGCTTGAAATCGCGTCGATTCAACGTTATTTTTATGAAAGGTGATACTGTCAAAAATAGCGTCGATGGATTTTTGTTTGTCCGCAATGAGGCTTTTTTTGCGATTCCGAAGCGGCCTTACCCTCTGCGGTAAAGCTCGAGGGGCGCGGGAAAAGCAGCGAAGCGGCAGACCAGAAGACACGGCGGGAGTTTGGGCAGTGCCGCCACGTAACTCAATGAACCACTTTTGGAGGTAATAAATGGCAACCCCGGCCGATCTCATGGATACCCTCGAAGAACACATGATGAAAACCGAAGACGCGCTCAAAAACGCTTTCAACGGCATCCGCACCGGCAAAGCGTCACCGGCGTTGGTGGAAAACGTCATGGTCGAATATTACGGCACCCCCACCCGTTTGCGGGAGCTGGCCGGCATCACCACACCAGAACCCCGTTTGCTGGTGGTTCAGCCGTGGGACACCTCGGCCGTACCCAAAGTCGAAAAGGCTCTGCTCGCCGCCAACATCGGCATCACCCCGGTCAGCGACGGCAAA
This sequence comes from Victivallaceae bacterium, assembly GCA_028698975.1. Lineage (GTDB taxonomy): Bacteria > Verrucomicrobiota > Lentisphaeria > Victivallales > Victivallaceae > Victivallis. The sequence goes on along the minus strand of JAQVVK010000026.1, from coordinate 10,112 downwards.
ACGCTCAAGCTGCCGATTCCCGAATTGAGCCAGGATCGCCGCGCCGCGCTGGCCAAGCAGGCCAAGGCCGCGGTCGAAGACGGCAAAGTCGCCCTGCGCAACATCCGCCGTGAAGGAAACGACGCGGTAAAGAAGTTTGAAAAGGACGGCGACATCACCGAGGACGAGCGCAAAAAGATGCTCGACGACATTCAGAAGCTCACCGACCGCTACATCGCCTCGCTCGACAACGAGCTTGCCGCCAAGGATAAGGAACTGATGACGGTTTGAGATCGTGAAACCACGTCAGAAAAAAAAACGTGTTAAGCCGCCGGTGCGGTTAAGCACGGTTTTACTTTTTATTTCGCTTTTTGCATTGATGCTGCGGCTGATCGTCTCTTATGAGCTGGCCAGCTTCAACGGCGGGATCAACAACGTTTTCATGCCGCCGGTGACGACCGATCTGGCCACCTATATGCAACTGGCAAAAGAGGTGGCCGCCGGTAAATTCACCGGTGAATTCTACTATCAGCCGTTTTACTATGCGGTATTTCTGCCCGCGATATACCTGATTTCCAACGGGTCGGTGTGGCTGGTCATGGTCGTACAATCAATGCAGGGAGCCGCCACCGTCTGGCTGGCCGGGTTGATCGCAAAAGAGATTTTCGGCGGCCGGGCGGCTCCGATCACGGCGGCTCTGCTGACTGCGGTCGCCGCTCCGCTTCTGCTCTACACGCCATACCACCAAAACGAAACACTTCAAACCTTTAATCTCGCGCTGCTGCTCTTTCTCGCATTGCGAGCCATGCGCGGCGACGACTGGCGTCTGTGGGCGGCGACCGGGGTCATGACCGGGGTTGCCATCTTGACCCGCGGCAACATCTGGTTTATGGTGCCGGGGTTGTTGATCGGCCTGATCGCGTCGGGGTACCGCGCCAACCGCTCCAAATACAAAATCATCGGCACGCTCGCGCTCTTTATCGGGCTGACGCTGCTGGTGCAGCTGCCGTTTGCATGGCGAAACTCACAGATCAGCGGCCGGTTGCGCGGCCCCAGCACCGCCGCCGACGCGGTACTGGCTCTAGGCAACACCCGCGAGGCGCCGGCCGGCGGCCGCGAGCCGGGACTTCCGGCGGGGCCGATGGAGTACCCCGCCTCATGGCATAAATTGATGGACAGCCATACCCCGGCACTCACTTACGCCATGGCTTGGTTGAAAACAGAACCGCTCTCTTTTATTGAACTGCAATTCAGAAAGATACTGCTTTTTTGGGATTATCGTGAAATCCCCAACAATGTATCCATTTCCGGCGACGGCGGCAAAAGCGTCGTCATATCCGCCTTTGCCCCGGTCGGCAGCGGCATAATCGCGGCCCTGGGGCTGGCCGGGCTGATCTTTACCTCCGGCCGCGTCTTCAAAAAGCGGGATATTGCGCTGGCTCTGCTTGACTATTTTGTCATCGCCTATATGCTGGCGACGGCGGCTTTTTATATATTGGGCCGCTTCCGCGCTCCGGTGCTGCCGCTGCTGGCAGTGGCGGGCGGCGGGTTTGTTTCCGCCTTTCATGAGGTGTGCGAAAAGAAAAACCGGGGGTTCACGTTATTCTTTGCGGTCTCCGCGCTTTTTGGGGTGTTCATCAGCTTTTGCGCTTATGATTTCTACCGTTACAATCTGGAAAGCGTTGTCATGCGATTGGTGCGCCCCGGCGGCACCCGGGATTGGGGCAGTGTGTTCGACCACGGCCCGATGACGCTCGGCGGATGGCAGGTCATGCCGGTCGCCTCCGGCGGCAGGGTGGTGAAAAGTTTTGCCGGAGTGCGCGGCCAAGGCACGCTTTCGGTGACCTTGTTTGCCGAGCATCCGACCAAATGCGTACTCATGATAAACCACCGGGTACATATACTTACCATATCAAATCCGGGGTTGCAACAATACGATTTTGAGGTTGACATGCGAGAAGGATCTCTGGTGATCGAAATAATCGACTCCGGTAAAATTTCTTTCGTGGCCGATTTTCAGCGCAATTACGGGCGATCGGAGCTTAACGGGTCAACGATACCGGCGGAGTGGGTGATGCGTTTCCGGTGAAACGCCGCCACTCGCGATTCAATTTCTCCAGCGCGTCAAGATATTCCAGTTTGGCGGCAGGGGAGCCGGGATTGTCGTTATACCACGCATTCCGGTAGTGTATTACGCCATCCAGCGCAAAATACATCCTTTCATACGGCATGACACATATACGGCTTCGCGCCAGCAATGCGGCTCCGCGCAAACGGGATATCCGGTAAAATTCGGGCAGCGGCATTCGGATCTGTTCCAGCGTAAGATCGCAGGCGGATGCCTGATATCCATTGCGCAACTGCCACTCGGCACGCGCCAAAGTCTCCTCCTGCCTCCCTCGTAAAAGCAAATAACTGCCGACACAGGCGACAAACGCCGCCAAAAGCCACCAACGATATTTCAGCCAGTCGCAATTGACAATACCGATTGCCGCCAGCGGAAAAGCCCCGGCGTACATGCCGCCGCGCAGAGGCGTATGAACCGCGAAAATCAACTGCATAGCCAGAGGAGCCGCCACCGCCAGCATGAGATCTAATTCGCCGTGCAATTCGCGGCGGCGACAGACCTGCCAGATGCCAAACAATGTAAAAAGCCAGAAGAACGGAGCCAGAAAAGCCGCAATTTCAACCATAGGCACCGCGCGCGCCAAATGTTCGGATAGACCTTCGCGGCCGTTGTCGCGCCAGAAACAGGCCAGCCCCGCCTTGCGAAGCAAAGTAACCCCTCCGTCGCCCGGTGACCGGAGCCACTCGGAGCCAAGCCGCGCCAGCCGTTCAGGATCGGACAACGCCTTTCCGTCGCGGGCATAAGCCGCCCGGCACCACTCGCCGGACATAAATTCGGGCATTACCCCGCCCGCGCCGGGCCGGTTGCCGGCGGCGAACCGGATACCGTAACCGGGCGAAAACCACCCCGCCGCCAAGATCACCGCACACCCGGCGGCAAGCCAGACCGCCTTGCGCCAAAAGCGACGGCCGGCGGCCAACGCCGCCAGCGCGACGGCAAACCCGATCGCCAGCGGATCGAGCAAAGTCATGCCCCCGGCCGCCACCCCGGCGGCTCCGGCAAACGCCCCTCCCCCGCGCCGGAAAAACCACAGCGCGGCGGCGGCAAACGGGAAAAGCAGCGATTGGGGCAGAAGTTCGCATTGAAGTGAAAACGGCACAGGATAGATCAAAGCGAGCGCGAGCATGACCCGCCGGATCGCCGGAGATATGGCGTCATCGCGTTTCAGGAGATCCCAGAGCACCCATACGCCGATGTAATTTACCCCGAGTTGCAAAGCACGCACCCAGGCCACCGACAACCCGGGGACGAGCCACTCGAGCAGGCGGCGGTAAAGGATTGAACACCCCTCCGGCTCAAGACCGTTCCAAACCCCGCCGATGGCGTAAAATCCGGATTCGAGGCCGATCGGCCAGCGAAAAGAGGCGATAAAAGCAGCGTCTCGAAGAAATTCGAGACGCCATAGAAGTCCGAGCGCGGCAGCCGCCGCAATCAGCAGCCAAAGTTTAACGCGGGGGGAAATCGAATTCATTCTCAAACAGATCGCCGATACGCTTGATCGCCGTCTCCTCGTCGGGCCCCTCCACCCGCAAAATTGCCTTGGTGCCGACCGAAAGCCCGAGCGAGATCAACGACAAAATACTGTTCAGCTCGGTAACCTGTTCGTCCGAAGTAACCACCTGAAAGGTGTGGAAGGGAAACTCCATATTGATGGTATTGAGAATGACGCTCGATGGACGACAATGAATACCGGCTTTGTTTCTGACCGTAAAAAGACGTTCTTTCATCAAAACCTCGCCATTAATTTACACCATTTACCTAAATGTACCACACCGGGGCATGTAAAGCAAATCCGTAAATAACAAAAAGCACTTCTTTTTTGAAAAAACTCCGGGCGGGTTGAAATCGAGATGATTGCGCATTATATTAATGAGATATATACAACGGAGGTCATCTTGCTTCTGGTCGCACCGCAAAACTATACCTTTGACTCGCCGCTCGAGCTTGACTGCGGACGCCGTCTTAAAGAAGTCAACCTCCGTTTCGAAACCGTCGGGACGCTCTCGCCCAACCGCGACAACGCGGTGCTGGTTACCCATGCGCTATCCGGCGACGCCCATGTCTGCGGATTTCACTCCACCGACGACTCCAAACCCGGCTGGTGGGACGAAATGGTGGGGCCGGGCAAATACCTCGACACCAACCGCTACTTTGTCATCTGCGCCAATGTGCCGGGCGGCTGCTCGGGTTCCACCGGGCCGCGCTCCATCGACCCCGACACCGGCAAACCGTACAATTTAAATTTTCCGGTCATCACCATACGCGACATGGTTCGCGCCGAAAAACGACTGATCGATCATCTCGGCATTGGCCGTCTGCTGGCGGTGGTCGGCGGCTCCATGGGCGGCATGCAGGCGATGGAGTGGTCGATCATGTACCCGGAGGCGGTCGCCGGCATAATCCCGATCGCCACGACCTGCCAGCTCTCACCGCAAAGTATCGCCTTTGACTGGGTGGGGCGCGAAGCCATCGAGTATGACCCCAACTGGAAGTCGGGCGACTACGATGCCGAACACACCCCGGATCGCGGGCTGGCCACCGCCCGCATGCTGGCGCACATAACCTATCTCTCCGACGAATCGATGAGCCGTAAGTTCGGGCGCGAACTTCAGGACAAAGACACTTACAGCTTCAACTTCCGCCGCGACTTCGCGGTGGAGAGCTATCTTGAGCATCAAGGTCAGCGGTTTGTCGAGCGGTTCGACGCCAACAGCTACTTTTACATCACCCGGGCGATGGACTATTTTGACATGGCTGAGCCGTATGGCGGCGACCTCGCCCGCGCTTTTTCGGCGGCCAAGTCCGACTTTTTAGTGGTTTCATTCACCAGCGATTGGCTGTTTCCGTCATCCGAATCGCGCAAGATAGTCAAGGCGTTGCTGGCCAACAAGATAAAAGTTTCATTCAGCGAAATAACTTCCGGCTACGGCCACGATGCTTTCCTGCTCGAAGTCGATGCTTTGGGGCGGCTGATCCGCGACTTTTTAAGCAACCTATCGGAAAAGGAGCATGCCAACAATGGTTGAAGCCATGTACATAGATTTCAACCGGCGGCGCGACCTCGGCATCATCAAGGAGATGGTCACTCCGGGCAGCCGCGTGCTCGACCTCGGCTGCGGCGACGGCTCGTTTCTCAAGATGCTCCGCGACGAATGCCACGCCGACGTGCTCGGCATGGAAATCGACGCCGACGCCATCGCCCAGTGCGTCGCCAACGGCGTACCGGTGGTACAGACCAACCTCGACGACGGGCTGGATCTGGCGGGTGACGACAGCTTCGATCTGGTGATCCTGTCGCATACGCTTCAAGAGGTGCGGCGGCCCGACGTGCTGCTGCGCCGCATTGTAAGCGTCGGCAAGCAGGCGGCGGTAAGTTTCATCAACTTCGGTCATTTTCACTGCCGGCTTCAGCTTCTGATGACCGGCAGCATGCCCCGCACCACCCAGATACCGTATCAGTGGTACAATACGCCCAATATTCACCTCGGCACGCTCAAAGATTTCCGGCGGCTCTGCCGACACCTTGACATACGCATTGTCGAGGAGAAACCGGTCGGCATGAATTTCCCGCTGCTCACGGCCGCCATGCCCAACCTTTTTGCCGTCGGGTGCGTTTTTCTTTTGGAACGCGCCTGAAATCGGCTTGAAAAATCCCGGTAAAAGTATTATATTCCCTGATTACTGCAACACCGGAGGATTTCAAGCCTGATGCCATATAATTTCAAACGCAATTTTCGCAAATTATATTATGCTATTGTGCGCGCCGACGGTACGCCGGAATATATCGCGCGCGGCTGGGGGCTGGGGATGTTTATCGGCTGCGTGATACCGATGAGCGTACAGCTGATGATCTCAATTCCGCTCTCCTTCGCCCTGCGATGCTCTAAAATAGGGGCGACCCTCGGCACGTTTATCACCAACCCGATAACGGTCATCTTCATCTATCCGGCACAATGCTGGGTGGGCAACAAACTGATCGGCGGGCATTTGACCTACGACGGCACCGCCGAGGCGATCAGGGAACTCATGGGCGGCAGTATATCCGCGCTGGCCAATCTGGGCTGGGATCTCATCGCCTCGTTTTTCATCGGCGGATTTCTGTTGGCGGCGATAACGACTCCCATAACCTATTTCGTGGTTTACGCCCTGGTGACACGCTACCAGCGTTTCCGGGAAAAACGGCGGCAGGCCAAACTGAGCCGCCGCGCCTGAATCTCCAAGTGCCGCGTCGTCAATTCTGCTCGGGCGACTTGAGCACCGCGACAAAGGCTTCCTGCGGGATATTGACCTGACCGATCAACTTCATCCGCTTCTTGCCCTCTTTCTGCTTTTCCAGCAGCTTGCGCTTTCGGGTGATGTCGCCGCCGTAACACTTGTCCAGCACGTTTTTACGCAGCTGGCGAATGGTTTCCCGCGCAATCACCTTGCCGCCGATCGCCGCCTGAATGGCGATCTGAAACATCTGCGGCGGGATCACGTCTTTGAGCTGCTCGGCGATCTGACGACCCCGCGCATACGCCATGTCAACATGCACAATGGAGCTGAATGCGTCAACCGGTTCGCCGTTGACCAGTATGTCGAGCTTGACCAGCTTGCCCTCGCGATAGCAGCTCGGCTCGTAATCCATACTGCCGTAACCTCTGGTGATCGATTTGAGCTTGTCGTGAAAATCGATCAGTATCTCGTGCATCGGTATATCGGCGGTGATAATGACATGCCCGGCGTCGACCGACGCGGTGTCGGTGCATATACCGCGCTTGGACATCACCAGATTCATCACATCCCCGATGTATCCGGTCGGAAGCATCAGGTGGCAGGTGATGATCGGTTCTTCGATATGGTCGATTCCGGCGGGGTCGGGCAGCCGCACCGGGTTGTCAACCTCGATCATCTCGCCCGAATTCATAAACACATGGTAGATCACCGACGGATAGGTCGCAATAATGTCCATATTGTATTCGCGCCGCAGCCGCTCCTGAATGATCTCCATGTGGAGCAGCCCCAGAAATCCGCAGCGGAAACCAAAGCCCAGCGCGGCCGAACTCTCCGACTGATAGACAAAAGCCGCGTCGTTGAGCTGAAGTTTGGCCATGCTGAACTTCAACTGGTCGTAATCGGCGGTGTCGATGGGGTAGATGCCGGAAAAGACCATCGGCCGCACCTCGCGGAACCCCGGCAACGCCTCGGTACACGGAGATTGCGCGTTAGTCACGGTATCGCCCATGCGGGCGTCGGAGGGCGACTTCAAGTTTGGAATGAGATAGCCCACTTCGCCTGCGGTCAACTGATCGTCCGCCCGCATTTCCGGGCTGAAGTGGCCGACTTCCTTGAGTTCGCTCTCCAAACCGGTGCTGAACAATCTGATACGGTCGCCGCGCCGGAAAGTGCCGTTTTTGACCCGGACATAGTTTACCACACCGCGAAATGCGTCGTAAACCGAGTCAAACACCAGAGCGGCGGAGCGGCCGTCGCGGTCGCCGGAGGGCGGCGGCACCAGCTTTACCACCGCATTAAGCAATTCGCGCACGCCCTCGCCGGTCTTGCCGGAAACCTTGAGCGCGTCTTCGCGCGGCAGGGCGAGCACCTCCTCCATCTGCGTATAACACAGATCAAGGTTGGCCGCCGGCAGGTCGATCTTGTTGATGACCGGTATGACGGTAAGGTGCTGCCGCATGGCCAGCGTAACGTTGGCCACCGTCTGCGCCTGAACGCCCTGCGTAGCGTCGATCAGCAGCACCGCGCCCTCGCAGGCACTCAGGGAGCGGCTGACTTCATAGGTGAAGTCAACATGTCCCGGAGTGTCGATCAAATTCAACTCATAGGTTTCGCCGTCATCGGCGGTGAACTTCATACGCACCGGGTGTGATTTGATGGTAATGCCGCGTTCGCGCTCCAGATCCATGCCGTCGAGCAGCTGATCTTGGAGTTCGCGTTTTTCCACGGTGCCGGTAAGTTCAAGCATACGGTCGGCCAACGTCGATTTGCCGTGATCGATATGCGCTATGATACAGAAATTGCGGATATTTACCAGATTTGCCATTGTTTTCCCAATCCTTTATTATATTAACGCGCGTTAATATAGCACCCGTAACACGATTTAACAATGGAATTCGATCACATTCAAGGTTGAAAAAAAAGAAAATACGGTTATAGTAAATCCATTATGAATGAAAAAGACAATCTGACCCCGATGATGCGGCAATACCGCGAAGCCAAAGAGTCGATACCGCCCGATGCGGTACTGCTCTTCCGGCTCGGCGATTTTTACGAGGAATTCTTCGAGGACGCCGAAAAAGTCAGCGCGGCACTGGAGCTGACCTTGACCAGAAGACAGGGCGTGCCGATGTGCGGATTTCCCTATCACGCGCTGGATTCATATCTGCCGCGCTTGGTCGCCGCCGGGCTGAAAGTCGGCATCGCCGACCAGATGGAAGACCCCAAGCTGGCGCAGGGCAAGATCGTCAAACGGCAGGTGACGCGGATCCTCACCCCCGGCACCCTGACCGACAACGTGCTGCTCAACCCCGACTGCAACAACTTCCTCGCCGCCCTCGCCCGCACCAAAAACGGCGACATCGCGCTGGCGGCACTCGACATAACCACCGGTGAATTTCGGGCGGCGCACAGCGATTCGCCCGACAAGATCGAGGCGGAGCTGGGTCGGCTGGGGGCGCGCGAGTGCGTCGTTTCGGAAAGCATGGAGCGCGAATTTGCCTCCGGCGCATTGAAACGCCCTTCCACCGTGCAAAAGATTTTGTGGACAACCATCGACGATTACGACTTCGACCCGGCCAACGCCGCCGAACTCCTTAAAACCCACTTCAAGGTTGCGACGCTGGACGGCTTCGGCTGCCGCGACCTGCCGGGCGCGGTCTCGGCGGCGGGGGCGATTTTGCGCTACGCCGCCCAAAACCTGCGGCAAGACGCCTCGCATGTCCGTAAACTTGAAGTCTATTCGCTGGATCGTTTTCTTGAACTCGACCAGATAAGTCTGCGCAACCTCGAAGTGGTCGACGCCATGTACGGTTCGGGCAAATCGGGTTCGCTGCTGGGCGTGCTCGATCAAACCGTCACCCCGATGGGCGGCCGCAAACTGCGCGGCTGGCTGCTGCGCCCGCTGCGCAGTCACGACCCGATCGTGGCGCGGCAGGACGCGGTCGGCGACTTCAAAGACGACCCGCTCACGCTGGCCGAGTTGCGGGAAACCATCGGGGTGGTGCGCGACCTCGAACGCATTGTGGGGCGGCTCAACCTCGGCACGGTGACGCCGCGTGATATGCAGACGCTGTCGTTTTCGCTCGCGGTGCTGCCGGGGGTAAAGACTTTGATCGCCTCGCTTTCCGCGCCGCTGCTGGGTGAACTCAACGCCAGGCTGGAAACGTTTCCCGACCTGACCGAACGCATCGACCACACCATTTCCGACGCTCCGCCCGCGCTTCTGGCCGACGGCGGAGTGATCCGCCCCGGCTGTTCGCCATTGCTCGACGAATTGCGCGCGGCGGCCACCGACGGCAAGGGGTGGCTGTCGGACATTCAGCGGCGCGAACAGGAGCGCACCAACATCAAGTCGCTCAAGGTTAAGTTCAATTCGGTATTCGGTTATTATATTGAAATAAGCAAATCCAACCTCGACGCCGTGCCCGATGATTATATTCGCAAACAAACGCTGGTCAATGCGGAGCGATTCATCACCCCGGAGCTTAAAGAGTTGGAAAGCAAGATTTTGGGGGCCGAGGAAAAGGCTCAGGCTCTGGAGATAAAGCTGTTTGGCGAACTGCGTGATTTCGCGCTTGGTTATACTGCTCGGATTCAATCCGCCGCCGACGCGCTGGCCGAGATCGATGCGCTGGCCGGGCTGGCCGAGTGCGCACGGCTGCATCACTACAACCGCCCCCGGATTTTTGAAGACGACCGGCTCATCATCAAGGGCGGCCGCCACCCGGTGCTCGACGACCGGCTCGGAAGCGGCAACTTTGTGCCGAACGACTGCCTTTTAGACGGCGAC
>JAQVVK010000172.1 GCA_028698975.1 Victivallaceae bacterium | reverse complement strand
GCGACGGCCGCGGGCTTTCGATGTTCATTTGCGAAAAGTGTCCGCAGCTGGTGGTGCGCCGTATTGAAAACAAGCTCGGTATTCACGTGGTTGCCACGACCGAGCTGCAGTACAACGACGTGCCTGCCCAGCTCTGCGGCAAGCGTCGTTTCGGCCTCATCAAATATGTGATGAGCCTGATGAACGGCGCCCGCGTCGCGATCAGCGCGCAGGCGGTCGGTATCGCCGAAGCGGCCTACCGCGAGGGGCGTCAGTACGCCTCGGAGCGTATGCAGTTCAAGAAGACGATCGACGAATTTCCGGCCATCTACGAGATGCTGTCGGATATGAAGGTCGGCGTCACCGCGGCGCGTGCGCTGCTCTATGAAACCACCCGTGCGGTCGATCTTCGCAACGGTTACACGCACATCGTGGATGCCGGCAACGCCACACCGGAAGAACGCGCCATGCAAAAGTATTACAGCCGGGTCGCCGCGGTGCTGACCCCGATGTGCAAGGCATTGGCCACCGAAACCGCCAACAAGGTGGCTTACGACGCCATCCAGATCCACGGCGGCACCGGGTTTATGAAGGACTTCAACGCCGAGCGTTTCTACCGTGACGCCCGCATCACCAACATCTACGAAGGCACCACCCAGCTTCAGGTCGTGGCGGCCATCGGCGGGGTGCTCCAGCGTGACAACGATCAGCGCATCAAAGAGTTGGCGTCGCTGCCGTTTGATGGCAAGCTGGCTCGTCTGCGTGATAAGCTCATGGCGTTGCTGCCGTTTCAGGAAAAGGCGGTCACCTATGTCGCCGAGAAAAAAGATCAGGCTTATCACGACTTGGTTGCCCGCAACCTTGTCGAGATGGAGACCTATATCTTTGTCGGTCTGCTGCTGTTGCGCGACGCGAAGAAGTCGGCCGAACGTGCCGCGATCGCCGAGCGTTACATCATCAATTCGGAATTGGAGTTCAACAAGCGTTACAATCGCGTGATGTCGGGCGATACGTTGCTCATCGACAATCGTCGCGATATTATCGATTACTGACACGGGAGGTCGGTTATGAACAATGCTTATCTGGCCAGAGCCAAAAAAGTCATCACGGATCCGGAAATTCTTTCAGTGGTCGCCGCCAAACGCGCCAAGCAGCTTGCGCTCGGCGGTGCCAGGCCGATGATCAAGTGCGATTCCGACAACGTTGTCGATGTCGCGCTGCTGGAGATCGCCGAAGGCCTGCTCTGTTATGAATTCGGGCAGCCGGGCGAAAAGCCGGAAGTCCAGACTGAAACCCCGGCGGAAGCCGCCGCGACTCCGACGGAGGCCTGACATGTCTTCTCCGCGGGTTGCCGTGGTAATGGGCAGCAAAAGCGACCTGCCGGTTTTGGAGGGAGCTTTTAAGGTGCTGCGTGAGTTCGGTGTTGAATTCACCGCACGGGTGCTCTCGGCTCACCGTACCCCGGTCGAGGCGGCGCAATTCGCCGCCGGAGCCGAGGCGGCCGGGATCAAGGTCGTCATCTGCGCCGCCGGCATGGCCGCCCATTTGGGCGGGGTGATCGCGGCGCACACCACCTTGCCGGTGATCGGCATACCGGTGGCGAGCGAGCCTTTCAACGGTTTGGATTCGTTGCTGGCATTTGTGCAGATGCCTCCGGGAATACCGGTCGGCGTGGTCACCGCCGGCAAGGCGGGCGGCAAGAATGCGGCCTTGTATGCCATCTCGATGCTGGCGTTGTCCGATGCCGGGCTGTCGGCGAAGCTCAAGGATTTCCGGGCGGCTCAGTCGCGTCAGGTTCTGGCGGCGGATGCCGAGTTGATACAATCGCTTCAGCAGTAGAAAGAAACTGCCGGATTTTACGGCGAGACTGGAAGGCGACGTGTAAGTTGGGCTATGCTTTTTAATTCATTGATATTTTTGATTTTTTTGGCCGCGTTTTTCATATTCTGGCCATTCTGCAAACGCAGGCCCAACTTGAGGTGGGGGTATCTTTCCATCTGTTCGTTTGTCTTTTACGGCTGGTGGGATTGGCGGTTTCTGTTTCTCATTATGATCTCCGGCGGCATGAACTATGTCGCCGGAGAAGTGATCGACCGTTTTCGCGGTCGTCGCGCCGCCTCCTTATCCATGTGGCTGGCGGTCGCCGGCAATTTAGGCTTGCTTGGCGTCTTCAAATACCTCGATTTCTCCATCGCCAACATCAATGCGCTCATCGACTGGTTTTCTCCCGGAAGCCGGCTGCCGATGCAAAACCTGATTTTGCCGGTCGGCATTTCATTTTACACTTTTCAGGCGTTGAGTTACACGCTGGATATTTATCGGGGCATGAAGCCGGCTCGCAACTTTCTGCATTTCATGGCGTTTCTCAGCATGTTCCCGCAGTTGGTGGCCGGGCCGGTCCTGCGCGCTTCGGATATGCTGCCACAGCTGGAGGAGTGCCACTCGCCCACCCCCGACGAGCAATGGGACGGCTTTCGCCAGATTGTGCTCGGTTACTTCAAAAAAGTGGTGATCGCCGACAATCTGGCTCCGTTTGTCGATATGGCGTTTTCCAACAGCGGAAATTTCAGCGGCACGATTTTATGGTGGGGCGTCATGCTCTCTTTCGCACTCCAGATTTACGGCGACTTTTCAGGGTACAGCGACATTGCCTGCGGTATTGCCCGCTGGATGGGTTACAAATTTATCAACAACTTCAACCACCCCTATATCGCATGCAGTCTGCGCGAATTTTGGGAGAGATGGCATATCTCGCTATCGACCTTCTTCCGCGATTATGTCTATATTCCGCTCGGCGGCAACCGCAAGGGAAAGCTGCGCAGCCACGTCAACATGTGGTGCGCCATGCTGCTCAGCGGGTTCTGGCACGGCGCAAGCTGGAATTTTGTGATCTGGGGCGCGCTTCACGCGTTCTTTCTCTCTCTCGAACGGGTCACTCGCTGGCCGCTGCTGCTCGGCCGTGTGCCCCGGCTCGGACGGCTGCTCTGTGTGGCCGTGTCACTGGTGCTGGTCACCACGGCCTGGGTTTTCTTCCGGGCGGAAGACCTGCCGCAGGCGATTCATGTGCTCAAGGCGATGTTTGTCTGGCATGCCGGGGGGTTCCCGGTCGCCTCGCAGATTCGGGCTGTGGCCTGTCTTGGCGTCGGTACTTTGATCGAGGTCGGCGCATATTTGGGGATATATGCGCTGCCGGTGTGGAAAAGCCGCTCGTGGCGTTGGATTCAGCTGCCGCTGCTCGCGGCGGTGTTGTTGAGCTGTGTTTTTCTGCGCGGTTCCGGGCATGCGTTTATATACTTTCAATTCTGAGGCGGCGGTATGAGTTTTAAACTTGAATGGCGAATTCCGGCGACGCTGTTGTGTTTCGCCGTCGGATTTGTCGCCGTGACCGCGCTGCGCTGGAATTCGTTTCCCTGGATTCAGCCGGGGCCGACCGTGCTGGATCGTTTGGAAAGCGGTGAATTCAATACTGTTTTTCTCGGAGATTCCCGCGTTTATATGGGCGTTTCGCCGGATGAGATCGATCGGGCCGCCGGGCATGGGGTGAGAAGTTGCATCCGGGGCGGCACGGCTTTGAGAATGAACCGGCGTTATCTTGACTGCGTTTCGCGTCTGGTGGATCGCGGCCGCATCCGCATTGTGGTGGCCGGGTTGACGGGCGGAGAATTTTCAAGCTACGGGTTTTCCGAAGAACGCGACTATGTTTTGACCGGCAACAAGTCCCTTTGGCGCAGGATCGATGATTCACCGGTCTGGACGCCGATCGAGAAATCCGAATTCAAAAACCTGCTTTCGCGTCATGCCAAAGCCGGCGGCCGCGAATACCGCCATACCAACGGCTGGTGGGCGTTTGAGCCTTACACGTCAAAGCGCGATCTGTCGCACAATATGTCATATTACAAAACGGTGTTCACCAAGGGGCCGTTTCAGGAGTGACTTTTTCAGCGTTTCCTTGACGCCGCTTGCGAGTGGCAGCGGCGCGGCGTACTGGTTTGTTTCTATCTGCCGCCCACTTGCCGCGAAATGGCCGGACTGGAAAAACGGTTTGGCGTCGATTATAACGCCATGGCGTCAAAGGCGCGTCGGGCCGGATTGCGCGTATTGGTCGTGACCGGAGAATATATCAGCTTCGATGGCAGTCATTTGTCCAAATCGGAAGGATAGATTAAAGCGTGAAGTGCAC
>JAQVVK010000171.1 GCA_028698975.1 Victivallaceae bacterium | reverse complement strand
CGCCGACCGCCTTGGCCGGACGGGTCGAAAGATACGGTTTGATCTCGGTGAAGCCGAAACTTTTCGAAATGTGCAAACTGAAACGCAGCACTTCGGCGATTTCGTCTTCGATCTGCTCCGGGGTGCATATAATATGGGAATCGTCCTGTGTAAACCCGCGCACCCGCAACAGACCGTGCAATGAACCGGATTTCTCATAGCGGTATACCGTACCCAGCTCGGCCCAGCGCAGCGGCAATTCACGATAAGAACGCATCCGCGACTGGTATATCTCGATGTGGAACGGGCAATTCATCGGCTTGACGTAATAGTCCTTGTCGTCGATCTTCATCGGGGCGTACATGCCCTCTTTGTAGAAAGACAGGTGGCCGCTGGTCTCCCAAAGCACGCTCTGACCGATATGCGGGGTGTAGAGCAGCTGGTAACCGTTCTTGTAATGTTCTTCCTTCCAAAACGTCTCGAAGATGTTGCGGATCATCGCGCCCTTCGGGTGCCAGAGCACCAGCCCCGGCCCGACGTTTTCAGAAAAGCTGAAAAGATCCAGCTCCTGCCCCAGCTTGCGGTGGTCGCGCTTGGCGGCCTCCTCAAGCATCTTCAAATAGGCCTGAAGCTCATCCTCGCTCGGAAACGCCGTGCCGTAAATGCGCTGAAGCATCTTGTTCTTTTCGTCGCCGCGGAAATATGACCCGGCGATTGATTGCAGCTTGATCGCGCCGATCTCCCCGGAATTTTCCACATGCGGGCCCCGGCACAGATCAAGATAATCCCCGGTGCGGTAGAAACTTATGGAGGCTCCCTCCGGAATATCCGCCAGACGCTCAAGCTTGTACGGCTGGTCGGCCAAAAGTTTCTGCGCTTCCTCGCGGGTGGTTTCAAAACGTTCAAACGGCAGCTTGCGGCCGATCAGTTTGCGCATTGCTTTCTCAATCGCCTTGAGATCCTCGGGCAGCAGACGGTGCTCCATATCAAAATCGTAATAGAAGCCGTTTTCAGTCGCCGGGCCGATGTCGAATTTGGCGTCGGGGTAAAGCTGTTTGACCGCGGCGGCCATCACATGTGCCGCGCTGTGGCGTATGGTTTCAAGATTTGCCATGATGAAATATTTCCTCAAAACTGTAAGTTTAAATTATTATCGATCATATTCAGCGAAAAAAAGTATCCTCCGGTGCCAACCGCGTCGGTAACGCGGTCTTGACCTCCATTTCTGTAAATACTCTTTTTCTCGCTGCAAATCATTTCAAAACAAATCCATCTGTTCCGGCGGCGGGTCGATCAACTCGCGCACCGGGCGAAAACTTCTACGGTGTATCGGACAAGGCCCCAGCCGGCGCAACGCCGCCAGGTGCTCCGCCGTGCCGTACCCCTTGTGAGAGGCAAATCCGTATCCGGGATATTCGGCGTCGTAAGCCTCCATCAGCCGGTCGCGGCGCACCTTGGCCACAATACTCGCCGCCGCAATGCTCGCCGAGAGCGCATCGCCCTTGACTATGGCACGCGAAGGCTTGGGCAACCCCTTCACCGGCAACCCGTCCACCAAAATAAAATCCAATTCAATCAACTGCCGCGCCGCCGTACCCATCGCAAGCCAGGTGGCGCGCAAAATATTCATTTTATCGATCGCGGCGGCGTCAATCTCGCCCACCCCGATCTCAACCCCGGGCGTCGCCCGTATGGCGGCATCAAGTTCGTCCCGCTCCGCCGCCGTGAGCTGTTTCGAATCAAAGGCATGCGGCCACGGTATCCCGCGCGGGAACCTGACCGCCGCCGCAACCACCGGACCGGCCAGCGGGCCGCGACCCGCCTCGTCAATACCGGCTACAAAACAAAACCCCTCCGCCCAGCATTCGCGTTCAGGCCGGAGGAGTTCATCCGATTCCGACAAAGCCGAAAAATTTTTCGCCATGTCATCCGCATTCTTCGGCGCAACCCTTAGATCAATCTACCTTCCGGCGCGCCGCGCCTCGCCTTAGCGAGTGCGCAACTCTTTGACACGGGCAGCCTTGCCGACCTTGTCGCGAAGATAATAAAGCTTCGACCGACGCACATCACCGCGACGCACCACAACAATGTGGTCGATGCGGGGGCTGTTAATCGGGAAGACACGCTCAACACCCAAACCAGCCTGAACCCGGCGCACGGTGAAAGTCTCTTCCACTCCGGATCCGCGACGCGCAATCACGGTGCCCTGAAACTGCTGGATACGCTCCGCATCGCCTTCGACGATCTTCACATAAATGTTGATGAGGTCACCGACGGCAAAATCAAAACGATTTTCCTTGGCTTCACTGTTGCGAATTTTGTCAACTATGTTCATTTCAAACTATCTCCGTTTGTTTGCATTAAATATTTTTCCCACAAATCCGGCCGCCGCTCGCGGGTCAGCCGCTCCGATTCGCGTTTGCGCCACTCGCGCACCCGGGCATGATCGCCGGAGAGCAAAACCTCCGGCACCGACAGCCCCCGGTATTCCGGCGGCCGCGTGTACTGCGGATACTCAAGCAGCCCGGCCGAATGCGACTCGTCTTCGCTCGACTCGTCATCACCCAGCACCCCGGGCAACAGACGCGCCACCGCGTCGATCATCACCATCGCGGCGAGATTGCCGCTGGTCAACACAAAGTCGCCCAGCGAAAACTCACGGTCAACCGCCAGCTCAATCGCCCGCTGGTCAACCCCCTCGTAATGGCCCGCCACAAACAACACCCGTTTCCGCCCGGCCAGCTCCCGCGCCGTGCGCTGCGTAAACAGCTCGCCGCGAGGACTGGTCAACGCCACAACCGTGTCGCTGTCGCGCAGATCCTCAATCGCTTCGACCAGTATCTCCGGCTTCATCAGCATGCCGGGACCGCCCCCGTAGGGACGCTCGTCAACCGTGCCACGCGCATCATGCGCGTAACGCCGGAGATCAATCGCATTTATTTCGATCAGCCTCTGTGCCAACGCCCGCCCGACGATACTCTCACCGAGCGGCCCCGGAAACATTTCCGGAAAAAGTGTCAGCACATCAAAACGCATTTCGGCAGCCCGCCCGCAACGTGCGCTCAATCGAGCACTTCGACCGAGACGCGGCGGTGCTGACGGCCGGCCGCTCCGGAGACCAGCGAACGAATCGCCATGATGGTCTTGCCGCGCTTGCCGACAATCTTGCCGATATCCTCCTTGCGGCAGGTGATTTTGATCACACACCCCTCGGAGTTCTCCTCGGTGGACAGCTTGACTTCATCGGGATAATCGACCAGCGAACGGACCACGTATGTAACGAAATCCTCGAGATCGCGGATCGAACCCGACGAACCCTTGCCGACGGCCGTTTCCGACCCGGCGCAACCGCAACCGAACAATTTTGAGAACAATGCTTTAAGCATTACAACTTTCCTCGTTTTGCCACAGGGAAACCGCGGCTATCAGGCCTGGGCTTCGCCTTCGGCGGCGGGAGCTTCGGCAGCAGCGGCGGCAGCGGCCTTGGCGGCTTCTGCTTCTTCCTTGGCTTTGGCTTCCGCCTCGGCTTTGGCCTTGGCCTCGGCTTCCAACTTGGCCTGCGCCTTCTTGGACAACACCGGCTTGCGGACGGCGTCCTTACGGCTCTTGCCGTTGGAAACCCGATCAATGATGCCGTTCACCGTTTCGCTGAAGCAGGCACCAACGCTCTTCCAATATGCGGCACGCTCAAGATTAATGCGCTCTTCCTTGCTGCGCGGATCATAGAAACCGATCTCCTCGATCGATCTGCCATCACGGCTCGAACGCTGATCCATCACAACCACGCGGAAACAGGCCACATTACGGGTGCCGGTACGTTTCAGTCTGACTCTGACCATAAAACTTTTTCAACCTCTTGTTTTTCGATCTTGCAGTCTTTTGCTTGTTTTTATGTCGTTATGACCCGCACCGCAAAGCAGGGAACAGCCACGTAATACCCCAACTTCCGTTCGCGGAGGGAACCCTGCAGGCCAGAGGATCGGCCATAGGCTCTCGCCACAACATCATACAGAATTGTTAATATAACCGCTTGCAACGATTTATGCAAGTCTTTTTTTAAAAATTATCATCAATCCCGCGTCAATCCCGCGTCAAGGCGACGACGCGGTGAATTTTTCGCCTCTCCGTCAGGCCAGTTTACCCTGCCAGTATTTGATCTGCAAGGCCACCTGATCGAAACCGGTG
>JAQVVK010000170.1 GCA_028698975.1 Victivallaceae bacterium | reverse complement strand
GGTGCGGTTTTCAGCGGTAACTCCGCGGCCAACCTCGGCGGTGCGGTATGCAACTCCGGCAACATGTCGGTTGTCAGCGCCTCTTTCATCAACAACAGTGCTGCTGTCAACTGCGGTGGATTGTATAACTGGGGCGGAACAATGACGGTCAACGATTCGCTGTTCCTCAACAACCATGGTACGACCAACGGCGGTGGCTTCTTCAACCGTGACAATACGGTCACGCTGGTAAACAATACTTTCAGCGGCAACTCTGCTTATAACGGCGGTGCGCTTTACAACTTCTCGATTGCCGCCAATCCGCTGACCAAGACGATCGTTTCCGGCGGCGTCATCTCCGGCAACACGGCGGAAAATTTCGGCGGCGCGTTTTACAATTACAAAGGCGCAGGCGAATTTTACGGTGTCCGGATTGTCGGTAATACTGCCGATTCCGCCGGTGCGATACTCAATAACACCGGAACCCAATTGACCATCTCCGGCGGTATTGTTTCCGGTAACATCGCCAAAAAGAACGGCGGCAACGGCGGTGCCATCATAAACGGCGGCACGGCGGTCATTTCCGATGTGGCGTTTGAAGACAATCAGGCACTCGAATACAGTGTCGGCGGCGCTATCATCAACAATGGCACGCTAACCTTGAACAATGTTGACTTTACTGGTAACTCCACCTACAACGGCGGAGCCCTTGCCAACAACGCCGCTACCAATGTCACGGTTAACGGAGGGACTTTCTCCAACAACGCGGCGCGCAGTCTTGGCGGTGCGATTTATATCAATCGTGGTAAGCTCACGATTTCCGGCGCAGTGATCAAGGATAACACTGCGGTCTCCAATGGCGCCGGTATTCTTACTGCAATGGACGGTACGTCGATCATCTCCGATTGCGAGTTCAATGGCAACAATGGGCAGCTTAATGGCGGCGGTGTCTTCAACCGCGGCACCACTACGGTCAGCAATGCTAAGTTCTACAACAATACTGTTATCGGTGACGGCGGCGGATTCTATAACTTCAATGGTACCGCCAGTCTCAGCGATTGCGTATTCAGCGGCAACGTGGCTGTTTGGGGCGGCGCCATCCATAACAACGGCGGAACGCTGACCCTTTCCAACATTACGCTGGAAACCGCGACCGACTGCATCTGCAACACAAAGAATTTGCTCCTGGCCGGAAACATCACCGGCCATGACGACGTTAATCTTACCGTCGAGGGTACCGGCACACTGCAATACACCGCGGCCGATATAAGCTGCGGAGTCGAGGCCATCCTCTACAACGGCGCGACCATTTCCGCAACCGGTACGGGATGCAGTGTCAAGGGGTTGAACTTCGTTACCGACACCACCTGCAGTTGGCTTGGCGGAGACAATACGATCGGGTATGGTTATGTCAAGATCAACGACCACCAGGTGGGGGCCGACGGCAAATTGTTTGACCTCGACAACGCCAAGAAGTATGTATTCACCGAGACCGGTTTGCAGGTCACGGTTTCAGCCTCCGACGCCAATGACTTCGTCAAGGTCGGGAGCGAGACGGACGAGCTGGCCAGGATCGCCACGACCGACGATGAGACCGTGACCTATGCGGCGACGGTTTCCGGTTATACCGGCAACGCTTTCTTTGCGACGCACGGCGAGGCTTTGACTTCCGGCGGCAAGGTTTTGGTTGCCATTAACGACGCCACTGAGGCCACCATCTGCGGCGGAGCCAATGAAAACGAGACTTTTGCCGGCAATATTGAGCTGGAAATCACTTCCGGCGGCAGCGCAAACTTCGTTTACGGCGGCGGCAAGAGTGTCAATACCGGGGCTACGGCAGTCAGTGTTTGCAGCGGCGGAGCCGTCAACAACGCATATGCCGGAGCTTACCTCATGGCCGACGCGACCGGACTTGGCAGCACCGAACTCAATCTTGATGGAGCTCTCACCGGTTCGGCTTTCGGCGGCAACCGTGTTGCCTCCGGGGCGACGGTGACGGCCGGCAATGCAACGGTCAATGTGCTCGATGGCGCGACGGTCGGCGGCGGCAGTTTTGTGGCCGGCGCGGGATTTGTACTCGGCGGCGGCACGCTCAATGTGGCCGATGTCGCGGTGAACTGGAATGGCGGCGTTCAGGCTGTAGCGACCAATGGCCGCGGCCTGGTGGCCGGCGGTATCGCCGGTACCGACGCCACGCTTACCGTCACTACCACGACCACTGATATAACCTCCGGCTCCGTCTATTATATCTATGGTGGCGTCTGGGCGCAGAATCAGGCGACCGGCAATGTCGGTACGGCCAATATCACGATCACGGGCGGCGACCACGGCGTAGTTTACGGCGGCGGCATCGCGCTGGGCAATAACACCAGCTCCACGGTGGGCAACGTCAACATCACGGTGTCCAACGACACCAAGCTGTATGCCATCAATGCCGGCGGTCTGCAGTCAAGTCAGGCTGCGACCATTACCGGAGCCGCGCAAGTAACCCTCAGCGATACGGTAAGTGTAACAAGGTTTGTCAATGGCGAGGGTGCCAACTGCACCGTCACGTTGAATAACTTCACCGGTTCGTTTGGCGGTATTTCCGGTTTCGAAAGCGTGGAAGTCAAGGGCGCGACCAGTATCGCGCAGGAATTCCAGATGGCTGGATCCAAAACCTCGTCATGGGCATTTGATCTAACCGGCAATACGGCAGGCGAGCTGATGACGTGGAATGGCAATTCGACCAACAGCTTTGACGGCGACACCATTGCGCTCACGTTTGATACCACCGACGCCGCCAAGAGGTGGACGCTCGTTTCGGTCAACGGCAGCCGCGGCGAAGATCTGCTCGACCTTTCGGGTGCGACCATAACCTACAACAGCGGGAGTACCACCGATTGGGAACTCACCCAGCAGGAAGACGGCTCAGGCAACTGGTCGCTCGTGCTGGCGTACAAAGCCTAAAAACAAGCCCCCTCAACCAACGGGGTACGGCCGAAGGCAAAACTTCGGCCATACCCCGTGTTTTAATATGGGAGAAAAATTTTAAGGTAAGGTTTTCCAAAAAATCACATTTTCTTGAAATGCAGGTATTGAAAATTGTTCGATTGTCGCATATATTATGCAATAATGTTGCGAATGGCTAAAAGGCATCACCGGCTTTGCCGTGTGGTGCATTGAATATGAACCATTAAAATGGAGGGTGAGGGGGAACAGCGAACAGACTTTTTTTGCATCAACGACCGAATAGGTAGAGGGACTCAATTATCAGTTAACAAGTGGGGTAATCAGGATAGTTTTTGCCGGAGACACCACTCAGGAGAGATGGATTAATGAAAAACGACAATCACCACCGTCAAAGGGGATTGGGAATGACGGCTGATCCAGTGTTTGAATATAAACACTTCACGTTGATAGAACTCTTGGTTGTGATCGCCATTATCGCTATTTTGGCGGCCATGCTGCTTCCCGCGTTGAACAAGGCTCGTTCGGCGGCCAGTGCGACCCAGTGCGTCAACAACACCAAGCAATTATGCACCTTTTTCGCCATGTATGCCGACGACAGCCGGGGATATTTACCGTTGCCCGGCGGCACCATACCGTGGGAAGACGACGACAGCGTCACCGACGTGGAGGGGTGGGGTAACTGTTTGCACCGGGTATGCCGGGCCGATAAGGCCATCATGCGTTGTTCGCGTGAGACCAAGCGGCAGTTTTCCTACTCGATGAACACGCATGAGCCGAGTGCACGGGCGGATTTCGGCCGGGGCACATGGACTCAAAGCTCGATGTCGCGTGGCACGACCGGTCCTTCGGCCTTGATATTGCTGGAGGAATCCGACGACACCATGTTTACCGATGACGACAGCGATCAGGACAACTACACGTTCAGCAGCACACCGGC
The DNA here is from genome assembly GCA_028698975.1 of Victivallaceae bacterium. Lineage (GTDB taxonomy): Bacteria > Verrucomicrobiota > Lentisphaeria > Victivallales > Victivallaceae > Victivallis. Next base: position 299 of record JAQVVK010000170.1, on the reverse strand, counting down.
CGGCAGCGGCCGTCATGACGGCTTCGGCGTCGGGTTTGCCGACGGCCACTCCGAACGGGTCAAGAAGTACGACTTCAACCGGGTATCCTACTACACCGACCGGTTGTCGGGATGGCTGGGTTCCAGCTGGAGCGCGGACTCCAACACCACGGTAAAAGAGTAACGACCTGATCTTTTCGTTGACAGATCGTCAGTCAAAAAAAAGGCCTCCGGAAAAATCCCGGAGGCCTTTTTATTTGGTGTGCGGAACAACTATTTTTCTTCAAACGCGCCAAGTTCGGCAAGCCGGGCATTGAGCT
>JAQVVK010000169.1 GCA_028698975.1 Victivallaceae bacterium | reverse complement strand
ACCAGACAAATATATTTTAACCGGGGCCGCTTCATTTTGCCGCCTCTTTCGAAGCGTCGGCGGGTGCGGAAGCCGCCGGAGTGGAGGTTTTATTGCCGTCAAGGATCACCACTTCGCGAAACTCGTCGCGCATTTTCTGCTTGGCTCCGGGAGCCGAGCGGCGCACTTCTTCGGCGAACTTCTCCACCGAGGTGCGGTGCAATGGTATCGCGTCGGAATTTTCGATTATGCTGCCCAAGTCCTCGCTCTGCGCCGCAGTTTGATCCGGATTGTAAAACAACCCGGAGGCCACCTGTTCCGGAGAAATAATATGAATTTTAAGGAAAAAAATCAGTTGAGTGACTTCGTTGGAGACATTCTTGCCGGTAAAAAGTTCGCCGATCCACGGCATATCGCTCAAAAACGGCACCCGCTGCTCCTGCAGCGTCTTGCGGCTGTTGTAAAGCCCGCCCATCATCACCACCTGCCGGTTGCGCATACGCAGATAAGTTTCAACGCTGCGTACCGCGATAACCGGCACCGGATAACGGGTTTCGTCACCCGCGCTCACATATTCGTAACGGGTCACGTTGGAGACTTTGGGGTAAATACGCAACGTTACGTTGTCGCGGTTTATCATGCTCGGCTCGACCTCCAGCGAAACACCGACGTTCTTAAACGTCGTACTGATCTGAAGCGTGTTTCCGGTGCTGTTGGCCTCCTGAATCGGGATGTCCTCGCCGGTCACGATACGGCTTATTTCGTTGCGCGAAATGAGAATGTTGGGCGATGAAAGCACCTTGGCGTCCTGCGCGGTAAGCAGCCAGCGAAACGCAATATTCATGTTGTTGCTGCCAGTGATCGGCTTAAAGTTGCCGCCCAGCCCGTTGGTCGGCTGACTGCTCTGACCCGGCACCTCGGTGGTGGCGTCAACACTGTATTTGCTACCCTGCATGGAGATCGACAGATTGCGCTGCATCCCCTCCGAAAAAAGCACCTCGACCACCTTGGCCTCGATAAGCACCTGCGGCGACGGCACATCCATGGCCAGCAGCAAATCCTTGTAACCGTTTATCTCGTTGTCGGGCGCGCTCAAAACCAGTACGTTCTGCTCGTCAAGCCGGTCGATCAAAGCCGAACCGGTTATCACACTGTCCACCGATTTGGACATCTCTTTGGCCGTAGTGAAACGCGGCCGGAAAACCAGTGTGGAGCGACCGTCGCCGCCTTTTACAACCGTGCAGTAAGGAGCCTCTATCGGCTTGGGCGCAGGTATAAGCTGCGGCAACGGGGCGTCGTCCTCAAACAGCCGCTGAAGTTCACCGATGACGCTCCTCACATTGGCGCGCCCCCGCTCGACATCCTCCGGCGTGCGATTGACCGGCACAGGTGCATCTTTCTCAACTTCCTGGTTGTCAGCGGCATATACAGAGACCGTCAAGGCAGCCGCGCAAAAAACAGCAATCGGTCGTAACATAAAAACTCCTTATTTTGACACCTGCAAAAAATACATGGTAATATATCAAGTCCGAAACTCTTTTTCAACCCTGTCGCGCAATTTTCTTAACAATTTTATTTTCCGAACAAAAATCACCGGCCCAAAGGAGTTATGCTTGAAAAAATTTTCCGCATGGATTATATTGCATCCCGCGCAATAAAACCGGAAATAAAGCGTTAATTCCGGTGAAAGGGTTTTGAAAACAACATGCCGACGGAAGAAATTGAGGACTGCGAACTTATCGCGCTGTTTGCAAGCGGCGACTCCGCGGCGTTTGAAACGCTGTATGGCCGCTATCGCCGGCAGTTGTACGGTTATTTGTGCAACATGACCGGCAACTGCTCCGAAGCCGACGAGCTGTTTGAAGAGACTTGGCTAAAGGTGATCGATCGCCTGAGCTGCTACCGCGACCACGGGAAATTCAGCGCATGGCTGTTTCGGCTGGCCCGCAACCTTTTCATCGACCGGCTGCGCCGAAACGCCAAGTTCAATGGCGCGATGCGGCTTGACGACGAAAATGTGCCGGATCTCGCCGGAGCCGATTCCTACGAACCCGACCGCACTCTGGCCAACGACGAACTTCGCGCGGTGATCGACCGTGCGGTGGCGCAGCTGCCGGCCGACCAACGCGAAGTCTTTTTGCTGAGGCAGCAGGACATTTCGTTTCGGGACATCGCCGCCATGCAAAAGTGTTCGATCAACACCGCGCTGGGGCGCATGCAGTACGCGTTGAAGAATCTGAGAAAAACATTGGAAAATATTGATAATGGAGGACTGGTGAAATGAAAGAACTCGACTTCATCGGTTTTGACGCGGCGCGCAACGTGCCGCCAGAGCTTGACGCCCGCATTATCGGCGCGGCAAAACACCGGGCGGCGCAACTTCACCGCCGCCGGCTGCTGCTGCGCCGGGTCACTCCGCTGGCCGCCGCCGCGCTGCTGCTGGTGTCCGTAGCGGTGATCTTCATGCGGCCGGGAGACGCTTCGGCAAAACGTCTGACCGGCTCCGAACTTCTGTCTCTGACCGACTGGAGCGAGGTGGAGCAGCAAAGCTACAATCTCTCGATGGACGTTTATTCCGGCGAGATCGCCACCGACAGCGTCGGCGAATTTTTGAAAGGTGCGATAATATGAAAATTTTTACATTGACCATGCTGGCGGCTTTGGTCGCGACGGCTGCGGCCGGAGCCGAAGAGGGCGTTGCCGAAAACAAACCGTGGCTGCCCCCCCCTCCCCCGCCGTCGGAAGCAAAGGACGCCCCGGCCCATAATCCGGCGCAGGAGCAGAAATGGCGCGAAAACCGTCGCCTGATGCAGGCCACTTGGCGCGCATTCGGCGCGCTCGACCAGGCGAGCCGGGCGGAGTTGATGAAACTTCAGGTCAACGACCCGGAGGCTTTCCGGGCCCGCATGAACAAACTCGGCTCCGAACGCATGGCGAAAGAAAACGCCAACATCGACGAATTGCGTCGTCTGGCGGCCTCGTACAAAGCGGCCGGAGATGATGAGAAACTGCGTATCAAGACCCGGATCGGCGAAATCGTGCGCGCCCAGTATTTTGAACGTCTGGAGGAAAACCGGCGGCAGCTTGAGGAAACCAAAAAGCGCGCCGCCCGCATCGAAGCCGAGCTTAATCTGCGTTCGGCCAAGGCCGACGAAACCATTGCGGCCCTGATCGATACGATCGTTTCGACCGGAGACCTGCCGCAACCGCCGCACCGTCAGCAAAAACCGCGGCGTTAAACTCAAGTCACTCGGTTGCGCGATGCCGGTAGATCGACTGCATTATGCCAAATGAGGCCATGCCCATAAGCATAAAAGAGCCGCCGTAACTTATGAACGGCAGCGGCACACCGGTCACCGGCGTCAGCCCGACGCTCATGCCGATATTTACAAAACAGTGGGTAAACATCACACACCCCACGCCGATTGCGATGTAACGGCCAAAGGGGTCGCCGGTGACAAACGCGGTGCGGAAAACCGAAAAGAACAACAGAAGATATGCCGAGATCAATGCCACGCACCCGATAAACCCGGTCTCCTCGGCGATCACCGAAAAAATGAAGTCGTTGTTGGAAACCGATTGCGGCAGGAAACCCAGTGTGTTTTGAGTACCCTCCCCCACGCCTTTGCCCATGAAGCCGCCGGCTCCGACTGCCAAGCGCGCCTGATACTGATTGTAGCCGCTGGCCAGCAGGTCGGTTTCCGGGTCCATAAAGACCAGAATGCGGTCTCGCTGGTAATCCTTGAGCAGCGGATGTATCCGAAACACTTCGTTGACCGCCAATCCGCCGCCCAGCAGAACCGCCAGCAAAATCGCCGCCACCACAAACCGCAGCCGTAATCCGGCCACAAAGACGATCCCGGCGAATATAGGTATGAACACCATGGCGCTGCCGAAGTCCGGTTCCAGCAAAATAAGCACGGCGGGAGCGATGACAACCGCCGCGCCGAGCAGAAAACACCACCAGCGGTTTACCGAAAACACCGGCGACGCAAACATCGCCGAAAGCAATAATACCGCGGCCAATTTCCCAAATTCCGACGGCTGCAGCCTCGCCCCGGTGCCGGGCAGGTCAAGCCAGCTGGTCGCGCCGTTGACTTTCACCCCGATAAAGAGCACCAAAACCAGCAAGGCGAGCACAAATAAATAAAAGAGCAATGTCCCGACCCGAAAAACGATCCGTCGG
>JAQVVK010000168.1 GCA_028698975.1 Victivallaceae bacterium | reverse complement strand
GGTGGCAGAGGTTAAGGCTGAGTACAAGATTAAGTACGTTGATAGTTGCACGCCTCCCAAAACCCATGAGGTAAGCGGCGATAAAACACGCGTATTGGGCACTTTTAAGCCCGGCGCGAGCAACGACGCCGTGCTGCTTGATTTTGCCTCCCCGGAGCGGACGTTTGTCGACGGGTATTGTACCGGCAAAAAAGAATTTCTCGCGACCGTGCAACAGGCCAACGGCACCGACAGCTCGGACAAGGCTGATTTTACGTCGGATATAAAAGGTCTGGTGCCGAGCGGCGGTACGTTTGTTGATCTTATTGATTTGAAATATACCGTAACTCTTAAAACGGTGGATTTCAAGTTCAACGGTTTGGCTCTGGAAGACAACACCGCCGACAGTACTCGCGTAAAGCACAGCGTCGATTTTGTGCGCTGGCATCAGCAGCCCTTGAAAATAACCGCTAACAAGCCGATTTTCAAGACGGCGGGAGCGACGGCCTCCGATGACGCGACGGCGACTCGGTACGTTGTCAAGGATTCCTCCAGTCAACCCGACTGGAATACGCTCGAATCAGACGGCACATATTATTATGTCGGCGGCATGGAAACCCGCGACCCCCGGCAGAACCTTAATTTTGACGGGGTGACGCTGGAAGGCACGGATACCAATTACTACACCGGGATTAATTCCGACTGGCGGGTGCGGCTTGCGGTTTATGACGCGGCCAAGACCAGAATCGTCGACGGTACGGATTGGAGTACGGAAGACAATTTCACCATGACGATCGTCAATGCGACCGACGACACCCGCATTGGCAACGGCACGGTCAACAGCGCAGCCAACCCGAGCGCGCCGGGAAGTGAATTCACCGCCAATGAATTCGATACCGAAATCGTGACCGATCCGGCATGGAAAGCCGCCGGCCGCACCGGTCACCTCTCTACCGCGTTTATTCGCAACAAACCGGTGAAAAGTCCGTGGGAGCTGGGCTTGATCCATCGCGGTGCGCCGTGGCAGACCATTAACATCAAGAATGCGGTAAGCCCCAACAACAGCGAAAATGGCTCATTTTTGTGTGACAATGACGCGGAGGGCGGAGAATGGAAAACCCTCGGCACCAAGTATTCCGACGGCGACGCCGGTTTGCTCGATCAAATCAAGATGACCTGCAACGCGAGATCATGGGGCAAGGTCGATGTCAACCGGCTTCACTCCGCCGCCGATGGCTGGACTGACGGCTCGGCTACGTTGCCGGGCGATAAAGAAATCGTCGAGGCATTGTTTACCAACGTCTTCTATGACAATAACCCGGCGGACGTCTGGAGTGCGACCGCAGCCGACGACAAGCTCGGCAAAGGATATGACGCCAGCCCGGTCGAAGTGGCCGCAGCCGACGTGTCCAAGCTGCGTACGGCATTTGTTAAATCGTTGTCCGAAAAGCAATTAAGCGGAGAAGAATATAAATACTTCTTGAACCGGGTCGATTTCTTGAGCTGGCTTATGACCGGTACCAATGGTATCAGCGGCGGAAATATCAGGGGCATAAACAAAACCTCCGACGCCACCGATGCCGAAAACGAGGAATTGATCGGCAAGACGTTTAACCTCATCACCGCATCGACCGGCGGACTGCCTAATGTTATTACCGTTATGGTGGTCGCTCAGACAATAAAGGATATTGCTGGAGCCAAAGTGGTTCGTTTTGATCACAACGGCAATCCGGTGACAAAAGATTGCGCGATCGGTACTTTCGATGTCGAATTAAAGTCGGAATCGGCGGATACCAAAGATCCGCTTGCACACGTCTACTTTGACGAGATCACCGGTGAGGTAAAACTCATCGCCACCTTTGAACGCAACCCGATCACCGGCAAAATGGTGATCCGCAAAACCGAATATATCGATTGAAAGAGGCTGTGGATATGCACGATTGGAAAGTCGATCGTATTCTTGAATTGCTTAAAGTTGCCGGAGAAACCGCCCTGCGATATGCCGATGCGCCGCCGACCGAAGTAAAGGCCGACAGTTCGCCGGTGACCGTTGCCGACCGCGAGATCGAGCAGGGGCTTGCCGCGGCGTTTGACCGTCCGCAGGAAGGGTCGTATATGATCGGCGAAGAAACCGTCGGCGTCAAAGGCGAAGCATACATCTCGGCGGCACTTGAGGCCGACCGCTGTTATATTGTTGACCCGATCGACGGTACGGCCCCCTATGCGTCGCAAGTGCCGCTGTGGGGAATAAGTATCGGTTTTATGTCGCATGGCACACTGCTTGAGGGAGCCATGGCGTTTCCATATTACGATGAAGCATTTATAAGCTGCCACGGCGTGGTGTTTCGTGCGACCGGACTTTGGAGCGGCAATGCGCCGGAGGTCGAGCCGTTCAAGGCAAAGCGCGCCCGTATAGACCAGATGCCGCCGGTCGGGATTTCGCAGGCGTCCACCCGGCATGGCGAGTTCGAGTTAAAAAATCAACTGTTCGCCTGGTCAAGCTGTGTCGGCAGCTTCCGTGCGCTTTTGCACGGCTGTATGCTCGGCTACATTCATGCCAGCAAACTGTGGGATGTCGCCGGAGGCTTCCCGATACTTCGCGATCTTGGTTTTGTGATATTATACCGTGACGGAACCGGGTTTGACTGGCGTGTCACCCGCTCTGGAGCATACGAAATCGCCCCCGGCGATCGCAGATGGCGACACAACCGCCACTGTGTCGTCGCTCCCGACCGGGAAACGGCCGGCTATATCTGGCGCAATGTAAAGGACATTTGATGAAATCACAGCATACTCTTTATTTGGTCAGCCTCGGCTGTTCCAAAAACTTGGTTGACACCGAGGTGATAGCCGGGAATCTGCTTTCCAACGGTTTTTCGCTGGTGTTCGAACCCGACGAAGCCGATCTCTACATCGTCAACACCTGTGCATTTTTGCCGGCGGCGCGCGAAGAGGCGTTTGCCGCCATCAACGACGGACTGGCTTGGAAAAAAGTCGGCAAGGGGCGCAAACTGATTGTCGCCGGCTGCCTGACCGAGTGGGACAAATCCGGCGCGGTGCGTAAACGCTTTGCCGATGTCGATCTTTGGAGCGGCGTCGATGATATTGCCGCGATTTCAAAACTGGTTTCAGGCGAACAAACTCCGCTGCCGCGCGGCAAGGCACCGTGCTGGCTGTATGACGAAAACACTCCGCGTTTGCAGCTTACGTTGCCCCATCTCGCGTATCTCAAGATTGCCGACGGCTGCAACAACTGCTGCACCTATTGCAGTATACCGTCGATACGCGGCGCGTTGCGTTCGCGCCCGATCGCGTCGGTCAAGGCCGAGGCGGAAATGCTGGTGGCCAACGGGGTCAAAGAGTTGCTGGTTATCGCGCAGGACGTTACCGCCTACGGCATGGATCGCCCCGCCGACGGCGAAACGTTGCCCAAGCTGCTGGAAGTTCTCAACTCGATCCCCGGAGATTTCTGGATTCGTCTGCTCTACACCCACCCGGCGCATTACACGCCGGAATTTATCGACTTCATGGCGCGCACCGACACCAAGGTTTTGCCATATCTGGATATACCGCTTCAGCACATTTCCGAGCACATTCTTGACGCCATGCACCGGCACATCGGCAAGACGGCGATCATTGATTTGCTGCATGAACTGCGGCGGCGCATTGCCGGGTTGACGCTCCGCACCACTTTTATAACCGGATTTCCCGGCGAGACCGAGGCCGAGTTTGCCGAACTGATGGATTTTATCGCTGAAATCAAATTCGAACGTTGCGGCGTATTCCCGTATTCCGCCGAACCCGGCACCATTGCCGGAGCCATGCCGGATCAAATCCCGACCGAGCTTGCCGAAAAGCGAGCCGCCAAACTCATGCGGCGTCAGCGTCTCATCATGCGTAAATGCAATCAATCGTATATCGGAAAAACGCTTGATCTGTTGATTGATGATGTTGAGGACGGAGTGGCCATAGCCCGCGGAGGATCGGACGCTCCGGAAATCGATGAAGTTGTTTCGGTGCCGGTCGGCAGTCGACGCGTACACCCCGGCACAATCCGCCGGGTAAAGATCGTCGCCGCCAATGCCGATGGTTTTGTCGGTGAATTCACCCGTTGACAAGGAGTTAAGATGAATCTGCCCAATAGTTTGACAATCAGCCGGATCGTCGCGGTACTGTGCTTTGTGGTGCTTGCAACGCTGGCTTCGCGGGAGAACATTTCCGAA
>JAQVVK010000167.1 GCA_028698975.1 Victivallaceae bacterium | reverse complement strand
TTGCCGACTCGCAAGCGCGGGGCGGCGTAAAGGACAAGGTGGCGCGGCTGACCCGGCTTGACGCACCGGGGCGGGCGCAACGGGCGAGCGTTAGCGATTGGCACAGCCTAAGAACGACGTGGGTAACGTTGGCTCTGTCTGCGGGCGTCCCGATTGAGCTTTGCAAGCTTGTTACCGGACACCAAACGGTGACCGTGGTTATGAAAAATTACTTCCGACCACAGGCGGCGCACCTGCGGGCGGTTTTGGGCGACAAGTTGCCGGACGTGTTGACCGGCGGCGCGGCCCCCCGTCTGATCGGCGCGGGCGTTGCCGGGCTTGCGGCGCAACTGAAAACCTTGTCGCCGGCTGACCGGGCGCGGCTGGCGGAACTTATGAGGGGAGTGGAACAATGAGCTATGACTTAGAACCTGCACCACCCTACAAGCCGAACCCTCCCCAAAGAGGGCCGCATTACCAAGCGGTCGTTGACAACGCCTTGCGATGGCTGGCCGACAACCAGCCGACACCGGACGGCATTAGATCGGTGTTGCATGATTACCCGGCCCTATGCAAAATCCTGTACCGGGACGGGCGAGACCTACTCGGGTTTAACGACGCGCACAAAATCCTCACAGAAGTGGCTGCTGGTCGGCTCAATCCGGCTGCGGTGAAAGAGGCCGCAGACCGGGAGCGTGAACGCGCCGACCTGCGAACGATTGCCGAGCGGATCAAAGCGGACGCGGCCCCGGCCAACAGCAAGCCGAAAACCAAGAAACGGCAACCCGTGACGCAATCCGAAGCGGCTGCGCTTTGCGGCGTGACGCTAAAGACGGTGCAACGCTGGGACATGGGCAACGGAACGCCGGAAGGATACCCCGGGCGCGGTGACGCGGTAACATTGCGGGCTTGGGCGGCGCGGCGCAAGGAAGCCGCAACCGTGAAGAGGGCTTTGAAAAACACGGTGCATGTTGACTGCCAAAAGTTATCAGAAAGTGACCGGTGGCAGGCCGACATGAAACGGCACGGCGCGGCAGGCCGTCGGCAAGGTGACTGGTAGAAACGGAAGGGCGCATTTTAGGCCGTCTCGCATTGCGCGGGGCGGTCTTTTTTTTGTCCTGAAATAGGACACAAATAGGACATGCTGAAACTTTTATTTGACCAATGAAAACAGGGGCGCGGGCGCGTTTTGGGCGTTCCAAAATAGGACACAAATAGGACATTCCGGGGCATGGGTGAGAAACAAAACGCAACTCAAAAAGGAGATTCACCCGTGACCACAGAAAAAAGAATGACCCTAATGCTTGCGGCAACGCCGGACGTGTTGAAACGGATTGACCGCATTTTAGCAGGCGAACCGACCGAGGGCGCGACCGACCCCGGCGACCGGCGGCTTCTATCAATACAGCAAGCGGCGGACGCCTTGGGCGTTTCAAGAACGACAACCTGGCGGTTGTTGCGCGACGGCGCTTTGCCTAGCGTAGAAATCCGTCCCGGCAGTAGGCGCGTCCCGAGTGCGGCTATCACGGCGTTTGCACAGAAAGGCCGGTGCGCATGAAAACAGGGACCACCACGCATTACTCGCTTTGCCGTTTCCGGGATCGACCCGACGCCGCTTGCCGACGCCACCGGTGCGCGAGCTGCGGGGCGCGGACTGCGCCGGCGGTTTATGGTGCCGTTACGCTTTGCCAAAGGTGCAGGGACGCGGCGAACCGGGGGCGGCCATGAACGCGCCGACCGGCTGGTTCCCGGTTGGGCGTGCCGACCTCGCTACCCTGATGGACAGCGCGGGCGAGGGCGGCCCGGGCACAACGCTTGCCGTCTGGCTGGCGCTGCTTTCGGTGGCGAACAGCGAAAAGACAACGGCCCTCGCGATCCACATCGGGCGCGTTGCGCGGGCGGCCGGAGTTTCTTACAGGACGGCGGCGACCGCGCTGCGGCGGCTGGCATCGGCAGGCCTCGTTGTGATCCACACCCGCAAGCTTGAAGGCACATCGGCCAACGCCGCCTCGCTTTATGAGATCCACGCGACGGTTTCCCCTTGCGCAAAATTTGCGCAACCTACGGCAGATTTTGCCGAAGGTACGGTAAACCACGACGGGGGCATTTTGCCGACAAAGAATAACAATGTCTCTAAAGAGACTAAACAAGTTAACAAGAGAGAGGCGGCTTGCGCCGCACGAGCTCTCACACCTGACAATTTTCAAGAACGTGCGAAAGCTGCGAACGGCGGCAGGTTGACCGAGCAGCAACTTGAGGCCTTTGTCAGTTATTGGCTAGAGCAGAACACGCGGGGGAAGTGCCGGTTCCAAAGTGAAAAGTTTTTCGAGATGCCGCGGCGAATCGCGACATGGGCGAGCCGCGAGCGCGTTGCATCCATACCGTCGGCGGCACCTGCAGCGGTGAAACCTGAACGCCCTATCTGGCAGGATTGCGCCCGTCGGTGCCGCCACTGGGACTCCGAGAAACGGTGGTGCGCAAAGTTTGTTAAACAGGAGCCCAAAAGCTGCGAACGCTGTAGAGAATTTTGACAACTTCCGGCGCGTAGTGCGCTGGGACAACGCCGGGGCGACCCCGGCAGAAAGTGAAGGGACACATGGCTATCATCAAGACAGAAGCCGAGCGCGACACGCTCATTGACCAACTCGCCGTTGCGGCCGCGTACCTGCGGTTCCGGGCGCCTCTTGGGGGGGGGTATCCTAAGCCGGCCGAGGTGGCTGCGGCGCGGCAGCAAATCGTCAACGACCCGGCGTGCGCAAAAATCTTCGCGCCGACCGAAAACGAGTGCGCGTCGCTGCTGCGAGCGCATGGCTTCACGCCGCCCGTTGTCCGCCGCGTTGATCAGAAAAAAACCTAAGAAGGAGGAAAATCATGTCTACGAATCAACTGGAATCAACTGTTATTGACCCAAACACGACCGACCTTTTGGAAAAGTTGCTGTTTGCGTACAGCTGCGCACTGACCGGCTTCAAGCGATTTCCAACGCATAAAGACCGCGAAGCGGCGCGGCTGAAAATCGTTAACGACCCGGGCTGGGAGAAGGTCGGGCTGCCTGCGAAATCAGACGTGGCGGCATTGCTGCGCCAGCACGGCATTGCGATGCCCGCCCCGTTGGTGGACTGATCGTCACGGCGGCAGCGGTTGCCGACACCTTTCTAGGGAGCCCCGGCCCCTAAAACCGCACCGGGCCTTTTTTTAGGCACCCACCCCCCCCCGGATAGGTTCTTCCCCTACGGCTGACCCACGAGCCCCCATCGGGCGGAGTAACGCAAAAAAAGCGACTAACGAACGCGACCCCCATCACGTGAAAAGGCGCCCCATGAAAAACGACATCGAAACCCTTCAAGCAGCACTGGCAAACCTCGAAGCCCTAGACCCTGAAGCCGAGGCGGCAAGCTGCATTGAGGCGGCGAGGCGGTTCGCTTCTATGCGGCGCGTGACTTTTGACGCAAGGCTTGCCGGGCTAATGTCCGAGGCCGCTAACGACGGCGAACGGACGGCACTCGAGGCGATACGGCGGGCCGGGCACCGGCAACTCGCGAGGGAGCTTCTCGAAGAGGCGCGAGGCTGGGCACCGGGCGGCAAGGCCTGTTTGGCGACGGCCGGTCTGGTTGCCGACATAAAGCGGCGGCTGGGCCGAAAACACGCCGTATAGCCATTGTGTTGCGTCGCAAGGCTTGTGGGCATACGGACACCCCCGGACGCGCCGGACGCAGCACACGCGATATTTTGCGGTCAAAACGGCGTGCTGGCCGACCGGGCCGACCTTGCCGAGGCCTTGCCGGAAGCGTCCGAAGCCGAACGGGCCGACCGGGCCGACCGGGGCGGGGCGGCGGGCCGTGTTGGCGGCGAAAACACACACACGGGGCGGATTTTGACCGTTGAAAACGCCGTTTCAGCCAAGCGGGCGTTGATATTTCTGCGTTTCGGGCTGCAATTTTGTGTGTGTAGCGCAAAACACACACACGGGCGGGCGCAAGGGGCGGCGCGAAACCCCCAAAACACTGAAAACCCCAAGCGGGCAAGCGTATCGGCGCGTTTCCACCCCTGTTTTGTGTGTGTGTTTGTGTGTGTAAATGCCCCCTCTTTTTCAGGCTTTTTCAGGATGTTTCACGAAAAACGGGCGTTCACGCGGTATAAATGAAAAACCCCGCTTTTATTGGGCTTTTCCAACAAAAACAGGGTTTAAAATGGCTCCGGCGGCAGGATTCGAACCTGCGACCAATTGGTTAACAGCCAACTGCGCTA